>JAIOQL010000109.1 GCA_021413405.1 Leptospira sp. | reverse complement strand
TTTAATTATTCCGGCGTTTGGAATTGCAAACAAGCCTGTTCCGGGTCCGCCAAAACGATTTGCTCAAATGATCGGTCTCGCGTTCAGCGTTGCCGCGTGTACTTTATTTTTCTTCGGCCAAACAATTGAATGGAAAATCGTTTTAGGAATCCTTTCTATTTTCGCGGCTCTGGAATCTTTCGTAGGATTTTGTGCCGGATGTTTTGTTTTCTATCACATGATGAGCTTTGGGATAATACCGGTTGCAGTTTGTGAACGTTGCAACCAAATCCAGGCAAAGTTATAATATCTGTTCCGAAGTGAACATAGAAGATTTCTACGGCTGTCAGTTCAGCAATTATGTCGATAAGATTAGACTTAAAAACACGCTTTCAGAGGACTCTTGAAAAAAGCAGGAATATTTCAGGAAAGCTTATCTGTCGTCAGCTCACATATATTGTAGATGCTGCGATTATAGGAATATATAATTCTCTCAATCAGGAATTGAAGATTAAGGACCGGCTTTGTATCATACCCATTGGTGGTTATGGAAGAATGGAACTGGCGCCTTATTCTGACATCGATCTCCTCTATCTCCATGATGGACTCGATGAGCTGGTTCTCAGTGAAGTCATCTCCAAAATAAATACATATCTTTTCGATTCTGGAAAAGAAGTTGGTCATAGTTGTCGCACGATTGAAGAATGTCATCAATATCTTGACAATCAGCAATCATACAACGCACTTCTCGATTCGAGATATCTCATAGGATCTGAAACGCTTTTTAAGAAATATACGGATGAATTTCTGAATAAACTTCCTTCCGGAATTACCAAAGAATATAATGATCACAAATTAAACGAACTGAGAGAAAGAATCCTTGATGCCAAAGAGCCTCTTCTCATTTCCGAGCCGAATCTGAAAAATGACCCATGTGGTCTTCGGGATATTCAGAGGATTTATTGGATTGAAAAATCCATCAGTAAAATTCCGTCTCTTGCCGGTCTCGCGATGATTCCCGTGTTTTCAAAAGGAGAGATCGGACTCCTCGAAGATGCCTATGATTTTTTTCTTCGGGTCAGGATTGCTCTTCACGTTTTACTTGGCAGAAAAGGCGACAGGCTCGAACTCACTTTTCAACCGGATGTGGCTGAATATCTCGGTTTTGGCCCAAAGACAGAGTTGAATTCCATTGAAAAACTGATGACCCTTCTTTACAAACACCAGAAGGAGGTATATTTTTTTCTGGGAACATACCTGGACTATAAATCAATCCGGCCAGCAGCCGGTAAACTTCAGCAGTTTCAATATATGGACATAAACTTCCAGAAGAATGAAAAATATATTTATCCTCCGAGGTCAGGAAATCTTTTTTCAAACCCGGAAACACTTTATTCTGATGTGATGCGAATATTTTTCGTGTGCCAGAAGTCAGACCTTGAGCCGTCAAGGGTTTTGATAAATGATCTTCGCTTTGCATCCAATTTCCTTGAGGAAGACTTTAAGAACTTCAAGCCAGCTACTGATCTGTTTCTTGAAATTATCCGGGAAAACAAAAATGCGGGCAGACTCCTGACTCTAATGCATGAGTGCAATATTCTCGGAAAACTAATCCCTGAATTCGGAGCCTGCACTTACTTTGCTCTTTTTAGCTATCATCACCAGTACACGGTTGATGAACATTCACTGTTTATTTTGCGCGAACTTGACAGATTGGCGGATAACGTATTTGAAGACAAGGAAGTCCAAAGGGAATATAATCTCTGCAATAAGAAAGAAATCCTGATCTTGTCGGTCCTGATTCATGATGCAGGTAAAGTAAAAGAAGGCGATCATTGTCAATATGGTGCCGAACTCGCAACTGCAATCGGAGAGAGACTTGCCTTATCAGAAGAAGACATCGATCTTTTCAGGTTTCTTGTAGAACGCCACATTGATATGTCGGAACTTTCGAGCAAACGGGATATTTCTGATCCGAGACTGATCAGTGATTTTGCAAAACTCATGGGGAATCTGGACAGGTTACGTCTGTTATATGTATTCACAATTGTTGATACGAAATCCGTAGGTCCGGGAATCCTGACAAACTGGAAAAAGGAAATTCTTTATTCACTTTTTCAGAAAACAAAAGAGTTCATGGAGACGAACGAAAATATTTCGGAATCAGGGTCTTCGGCAAATCAGGAACTCGAATCTCTGAAAAATTATCTTTTGCAGAAGGAGCAAATTACAGGAAAGGACATGGATCCGATAATAAACCATTCTCTGTTGTTTAATCCGGCAACATATATTTCATACAACACTCCCCGCAGAATTTTTCACCAGTTCCTGATCTTGAATAGTATGCAGACGAAAGAGAGCAAGGCTCCTGTTGTTGAACTGGAAAAGGAACCTTCATTCATAACTATGACAGTCTATAGCATAGATTACCGTTATCTTTTGTCCGATCTGACAGGTATTGTCACTTCGGAAGGATTGAATGTGATCGGGATGCGTTCATTCAGAAATAGTAAAGGATATGTTATTAACCAGATCCAGTTTACAGATCCTCTCGGCAGTGGAAATGTATCTGCTGAAAAACTAGAACGCCTCCCTGGAAACATTGCCCAAGCGGCCATCCAGAAATTAAATGTTGAGGATCTTGTCTCCTCTCCGAGCGAATGGATGCGGTATAACCGTATCCCTGTGGGCATGGTGAACGAAAAAATCGAATTTAACAATGAACTTTCTCCGGATTATACAATACTTGAAGTGCGGCTCCCTGATTCTCTTGGATTGTTATACAGAATTTTGAGGCAGATTCTTTCGTTTGACATACAGCTTCATTTTGTGCGGGTCTCGACAAGCGCTGATTTTGCTTATGACTCATTTTATCTTAAATCGAAAGATGGAATTAAAATTGAAGATAAGAACCTTCTTCAGACGATGGCTGAGAAAATCAAAAATGCAGCTTCAACAAAGTACGAAGCCGGCAGTTTAAGTCTGAGTTTCTAAGGGTAATATATGTCCTGGTGGCAAGAAGCGGTAATTTATCAAATATATCCCAGAAGTTTTTACGATTCGAATGGGGATGGTGTAGGGGATCTGCAAGGGATCATTGACAAGCTGGATTATCTGAACGGTAAACCGGATTCTCTGGGGATTGATGCAATCTGGCTTTCACCGATCAATCCGTCTCCAATGTTCGATTTCGGATACGATATCTCCGATTATGAGGGTATCGATTCTGTTTTCGGTGATATGAAAACTTTCAAGCTTCTTTTGAAAGAAGCCCATAAAAGAAAAATAAGAATCATTCTGGATCTTGTGATAAATCATACGTCGCATCTTCATCCATGGTTTATTGAATCCCGCTCTTCAAAGGACAATAAGAAACGTGATTGGTATATCTGGAAAGATCCGGTCAATGGAAAAGAGCCAAATAAATGGCTTGGATCTTTTGGCGGGAAAGCGTGGGAATTTGACGAAAAAACCGGACAATACTACTATCACGCATTTTTGAAAGAACAACCCGATCTGAATTGGAGAAATCCAGAAGTCAGAAAAGCTGTTTTCAAAATGATCAAATTCTGGCTCGATCTCGGAGTGGACGGGTTCAGGCTCGATGTTGTAAATTATTATATCAAAGATGAACAGTTGAGGAATAACCCGGTCAACATTTTCAAAGGCGTACGGCCATATGACTGGCAATATCATATCTACGATCGCAACAGGCCTGAAACACATGAGATAATAAAAGGTTTTCGTAAATTGTTAAATTCTTACAAAGACAGGATGTCCGTCGGGGAAGTTTTTCAGGAACCTCCGGGAACTGCTGAACTTCCAGCTGCCTATTATGGTGAAAAAAATGACGAATTGCACATGGCGTTTAACTTTTCATTTTTATACAGCAAGTGGAATGCCGGCTCATTTATGAAATCTGTTCTGGAATCAGAAAAATTTCATCCGGGAACGCACTGGCCAAATTATACGCTCAGCAATCATGATCAGCCCCGTCATTATTACAGATACCGTAGAAGGGATGAATCGGTACAAAGAGCAAAGATTGCTGCGATGCTTTTACTTACGTTACGCGGAACACCTTTCCTTTACTACGGCGAAGAAATTGGAATGACCTGCGAGAGGATTCCTAAAGATAAAATTCAGGACCCCGTCGGAAAAAAATACTGGCCATTTCACCCCGGTCGTGATGGAGCACGTCTCCCTATGTCATGGAATAACGGGGAAAAGGCAGGATTCACAACTGGCGAGCCATGGCTTCCTTTGGTTTTCAATCACAAGGAAGTGAATGTTCAAAATCAGGCTGGAGATGCTTCGAGCCTTTTTGAATTTTACAGAAAACTGATTGCTCTGCGGAAAAAAACGAAATCTCTCCGTTTGGGGGATTTTCAGTCTTTGGAATCGGAGCCGAAGCAAATTATGGCTTATACGAGAACTCTCGGAAAAGAAAAAATTCTGATACTTCTCAATTTCGAGAATAAACCGGCGATATTTCCACTGCAAATAGGGAAAACCGGGAAGCAAAGTGAAATACTTTTCTCCACTCATGGACGCAAGATAGTTCCATTCGAATCTCCCGAAATTCAATTGGAGCCATATGAAGGGATAATCGCGAAAATTGGTTAGAATTATTTAATTGAAATATTTTTGTCTTCATTTACCCTTATGTCGTGGATGAATTTTTCGGTGACTGGGATTCTTATAATTCAGAAATTTCTCTGAATTACCGGTTATCAGGGATCCTGCTATACTATGGATTATCTTTCAAATAACGATTGTTTTTATTTTAACCTGAGCATTTCTTTTCGTACCGTTTCAGGTGTGATGGAGAGAACACTGAAACGCACCGGTCTCACTCCAATGCAATTCCTGGCACTAAAAAGTCTCTACGAAAGAGATGGGATGACAATAAAGGAGTTGTCAGAATTGCTCATGCATGATTCTACAACGATCACGCGTCTTGTGGATCGTCTCGAAAAAGCGCAACTCGTTGTGAGGAAATCGGATGATTCTGACAGAAGAGTAATCAACCTGTTTCTGTCCGAGTCTGCAAAGAGTTATGCCCCAAGGGCAAAAAAAATCTGGCATAGGGTAAACCGGGTATTAAAAAGTAATTTCAATGAAACAGATCTGATTGGATTTTTCAATGTAATGAACAGAATCAAAGAATTGTCTTTCCAGAGAGAGCGTACGTTGCGCGAAACCGCAGAAGAGTTGAATGGAAGAAATTGAACTCGTTCGTGAGTTTACATTTGATGCCGCTCATCTGCTTCCGAATGTTCCGGAAGGACATAAGTGCAGGAGACTTCACGGGCACAGTTTCCGCTTCAAAATTCATCTGAAAGGAAAAATTGATCCCGAAAGGGGCTGGCTCATTGATTTCGCTGACATTAAAAAAATCATTCAACCCATGATTGATGACCAGCTTGATCATTATTATCTGAATGATGTTCCCGGTCTCGAAAATCCCACCAGTGAAAACATTGCAATCTGGCTCTGGAAAAAAATAAAACCTCAGCTAAAGTATCTGGAAAAAATTACTCTCTATGAAACTTGTACAAGCGCCTGTGTTTATCGGGGAAATTGAAGAATCTGTTTGGATTCTACATGCAATGATTTATTCAAAACACTGAAATGTTTTTAACTGAATTACGCGTTTGCGCAGGATCTGATCCAAAAGCGTAATTATTTTTCAGCGGATGCTTTCGAAGAAAATCTTTTTTTATTTTTCATCCAATTATTGGAATGAAATATAGCTGGACTTTCGGGTAATTGTAATACTTATTTATTTTTATGAGTAATTTTATTACTCAATCTAAAAGTTTATTTGCGCCCGATTCACTCGGGCTTTTTTTTAGAGTGAAATCCCCGGTCTGTCCGGAATAAATCTGACTTAATGCAAAAATACTTTTAGTAACAAACCGATCCGGTTTCTAAAGTTTTGTATGAATTTTGACTATTAGACAGGGGTGTTCCACTGCTACTCACTGTTGTTGTTTTGGATTTAATAACAAAATTTTCATCGTACTGGTTTACTATTTTTATTGAAATAGTAGAGCTTGGACAAACTCCACCAAGAGCGGTGACACCAGCACCACCGGCAAACAAGAGATTAACAGTGTTTGAAACGGATGGTAAATCAAATGCATTTGTAAGAGCGGTCGGATTGCAGGTTCCGTCCTGGTAAACGCCTTTAGTTGGACGTCCGCCTGAATCCCATTCAGTGTATGTGATGGAAGCCTTTCCACCATTTGTATTGACATCGGTTAACAATCGGCGCTGAGAATCGTATGTGAATGTATTTGAAACTACAGTAGGTGAAGAGTAATCTGTTTTAAGTTTAAAATTTCTGATTTGATAGGCTTCTTCGACGAAATCCGCAACCGAATTGTAGAAGCCTGTAAAATTTGTCGGTAATTGTGAGCCCGATGCAATGGATTCTGTGCATTGACCAGAAATTGTATCAGCCTTCCAGGTGCAGATAATAGAACCGGTCGACGTTGTTGTGTTACTTCCGGCGGTAGCTATATAGGTGCTGGATTGACTCTTGGGATAATTCCTGCATTTTTGTGACGATAGCCCCACGTTCAACAGTAATCCTACAACGTTGTGCGGATCCAAATTTTCTTTCTTGGTTTCCCCGCAATTCATCAGTACAAGTAAAATCAGGAGTATGAATCCTGGCTTTCTGATTATTGAATGATTAAAGATGATGGGAGAATTTCTCATTGCCTAAAATAGATATTTATATTGAACTATGGCCTGGACTCCTGTTTGTCCGTTGCCGGATTGGGGATTTCTGAATACAGGAAAAACATTCAATTCAATCCCGTTCCTTTCTGAATTCAGTGAAGTCGCGGCAGGTGAATATTCTTTGCCAACGAAGTGGGTCCATACCAGTTGCCCTACATAAACCATTCCGGTCAGAAACAGCCATGCGTTATACGACTTTGTATGATCCCGGTATTCATTGTATCTTTCTTTCGTTGCGAGGAGGCCTGGAAGAACACTTTTAGTTGCCGCAGAAAAGAAAAGAGAATTTTTAACAGATGTTTTATAATTTTCGTTAGCATCCAGATAATCTTTCCTTTCTTTGAGAGCGATCAGGAGTGAACCGAAAAAAAGCCCACCGGTAATGTAACCTTCTTTTTTTTTCTCAGCAGAAACAAGTCCCCATCCGGGCAAAATAGCAGAACGAAAAAGTAAATCCCTGTTTAGTTTTTCTTTTGCGCGTTCTGTCGGAACTTCCTTCTGATCTTTTTTCTCAGCAACTTTGATTTCTTCATTTGATTTATTCTGTTCTTCTGACGCTTTTTTCTCTTCTGTTTTAGTTAATTCTTCCTTTTGTTTATTTTCTGCTTCCTCATTCTCTTTTCTCTTTTCTTCTTCAGCTTTTAATTGCTCTGCATCCTGTGAGATTTTTGCTTCGTTTGCCAATTTTTGTTCCACAAGCATTCTCTCACGGAATTGGATCTTCTTTTTTTGTTCGGTCTTTCTTATCTTTTCTTCTGCTAATCTTTTTGCTTTTTCGATTTCCTTTCGCTTCTTCGCTTCCTGTTCTTTTTTTTCTTTCTCGAGACGTTCGATTTTTGCTAATTGTTTTTGTCTTTCTGCTTCGAGTTCTTTTGCTTCAAGTTCTGCTGAATAAATTACTCTCTTAAGAGATTTCGGATCAATGAATATTGTTTCGCCGTCTTCTGTTTGAATTTCAATCGATTGGGATTGATGTTTAATAACCTTCCCTTTTATTATCCGGCCATTCTTAAGAAAAAAAGTTTCTGCGTTTATACCGACACTGATGAAAAAAATGATATAAGCAAAGGAGAAAAGGAATGAAGGCTTTAGTATTTGCATAGGAATTTGCCAATTATTTAAAATAGCGGGGTAAAGCTCACTTTAACAATGCCGTTTTAAAAATAAAGAAAATTTGGGCAGGGGAGGATTCGCCGTTACGCACTTTGCCATCCTGTCAAAGTAGGCTCCACGGCGTCATTGTTCGGCCTCAATGCATCCTGCATCTCGGTCGCATTTAGCACGCTTCTGTTCGAAGCTATAAATGCTCTCCTCACAAAGCTTCGAATCCCAATTATTTTATAAGTTGAAAAATTTGGGCAGGGGAGGATTCGAACCTCCGAAGGCGGAGCCGGCAGATTTACAGTCTGATCTCGTTGGCCACTTGAGTACCTACCCGATTTAGGAACCAGTGATTAGATCGTAGAATTCAGGCTCTTAGATAAATAGACCTGACAGTTATGATTAATGCTGGGTGTTAAACCTAATCACTAACTTCTAAAAACTAACCACTTTAGCGCAGCTGCCTAAGGGACTTGAACCCCCAACCTGCTGATTACAAATCAGCTGCTCTACCAATTGAGCTAAGGCAGCGTGCAAGAATCCAATATTGAATTTAGACTGACACGGTCAATTGAAATAAAAGGCCGTGAACGAGAGTCCATTTGCCACATCCAAAGCGGCGAAAAATAGATTTTGTAATCGGAGTGAATTCTGTTCACTGGCTAAAATGCATCTTTTCATAATTAATTCCGGTATGACATTATCCGTATTATTCTTTTATTCAGGATTCTATTTCAGGGAGCGAAATAACCGGTTGCATAGAATCCTCAATCTCTCAGGAACGACCGCGTGCCTCCTCGCTGCTATTTATCTGCTTTTATTGAAATATTTCCTCGGAGGAATTGAAAATGCCGGGATTTATCCTGCGGTGGAAAGATGGATTATTGATGTTCACCGGTTTTTTGCTGCAATCTCCCTTTTCCTGATGCTTTTTATGGCCTATTCCGGCATTAAAAGAAAAAAAGAAATTCATAAAAAAATAGCGGCAATATTTTTGCCATTATACACGGTAATTTATTTTTCCGGGATTTTACTTTTTAAGAATACCATTTGAGAAAACTACATGCAAAGCATTGATGAATTAAAACAAAAAGCAAAACAGATCAGAATTGAAATAATTAAAATGGTTTCCGCTGCAAAATCGGGTCATCCCGGTGGTCCTCTCGGGCTGGCAGATATATACGCTGCTTTGTATTTTCAGATTCTCAATCATGATCCAAAGAATCCCCAAAAGGAAGATCGGGACAGGTTAATACTATCCAATGGCCATGTTTGTGCTGTCCGTTACGCTTCCATGGCCTTATCAGGGTATTTTCCCGTTGCACTGCTTAAAACCTTTCGAAATATCAAAAGTAATCTGCAGGGGCATCCATCGACGCGCTATATGGATGGCCTTGAATCCAGCAGTGGATCTCTAGGACAAGGGCTCTCGGTCAGTTGTGGACTTGCTCTGGGGGCAAGGCTTCAGAATAAGACATACAAAGTATATGCGTGCATTTCAGATGGAGAGTGCGGGGAGGGAATGACATGGGAAGCAGCGCAATCTGCCGTGCACTACAAACTTGATAATCTCATAGTCTTCATGGACAGAAATTTTATTCAAATCGATGGTTTCACCGAAGATGTCCTGAAATTAGAACCTCTTCCAGAAAAATTTCGTTCCTTCGGCTGGAATGTAATTGAGGCGGACGGGCACAACTTGGATCAGATCCTTGATTCTTTTGAGCGTGCCAAAGTACACAAAGGTTCTCCAACTATTATTGTTTTCCGGACAATTCTCGGGAAAGGTGTTTCATTTATGGAAAATAAACCTGAGTGGCACGGATCTCCGCCAAATGCAGATCAGGAGAAACTGGCACTAACCGAACTTGAAAGTATGAAATAGCCTTCGTGTGTTTCCGGGTAAAAGAGTATATTCTAAAATAATTTTTCAGGAACGATGTGGGATTTAAAAATGCATTTGTAAGAGACTTGAATTTTCTTATGTCATCCGATTTTTTTTAAAATTTTTTTCAATTATATTGACTAAAATTCTTCTGGTTTAAAAAATTTAGCTATGCCCTCCTTTGATCCATTCCCCGGAACACTCCCATTTTCAATTGAAGAGATAGAAGAAAAGTTTTACGAACTGGAATTTTCAAAACCTGAAAGCAAAATGAAACATGTGAGACAGATTGCATCGAAAATTCCATGGCAATATTCACTTATAGAAATCATCGATAGTTTTAAAGATCCAACTTTGAGAATATCGGGAAGGCAGGCTGTCGGAGCAATCCACATAGAGCGAACAAATACATGTCTGGTTGCTCTTGGAAAGAAAGGGAATGCCAGTCACTACAATGATCTGGAGCAGGGAGTCTTTCTTCTTTCCGGGATGGGAGATTTTTATACCTCCTATCGTGAATTTAAAGCAGAACTCGACAGACTTGCATATAGATTGGATGAACTTTTTGAACTCAACAAGGCAATTCTGACAGACGATGTAAAGGTTCACCTGTTATCCAGAGTGCTTTTCCAGGAAGAAGGATTCATGGGTAACCAGAAGTTCTATAATGATCCTGACAATTCATATATTACAAAAGTATTAAAAACCAAGATGGGGATACCGATCTCTCTTTCAGCTGTCTACCTGCTTATAGCAAACAGGTTAAATCTCCCTGTTTATGGAACGAATATGCCGCTTCATTTTATCTTGCAATATGAATCAGAAACCTACTCCACATATATAGATCCGTTTCATGGAGGAGTTCTTCTTGAAAGAGACACTTGCGAAAAATTTCTGAATTCGAATGGATACAAAGTCACATCTCATTTTTTCGCAAAGACAAGCACTCTTAATATTCTAAAAAGAATGTACCGGAATCTCATCCAGATATATAAGCAGACTGGCCCGAGAGAAATGGAAACAATCCTGACAAAACAGTTATCGCTTCTGGAAAGCAAACAGTCTAAGTAATAATTTTCACAAGGGGATTTTATGAATATTTTACGAATTAGAAGTTTCTTTCTAATTATTGCATTGTTTTCTATTGGAGCTGCTTACAACTGCAAGAAGGAAGAAGCAAATTTGAACGGAATAGTTTCCTTTCTTCGGGGAACAGCACTAATCGAGAAAAATGGTGTAAAAACACCTGCAAAGTCAGGACAATTAATATCGGAAGGCGACACAATTGAAACGGACGCGAATTCAACGGTCATTGTCGAGTTCGGAAATGCGGCGAGCATTGAGGTGCAGTCCAATTCCATATTTAGAATCAGCAAGACCGGAAAGGATATGGAGTTTTTTCAAAAAAAAGGGAACACATGGCTTTCATCCAGTAAACTTCTCAAAGATCAAAGCGTTTCTCTTAAAACGCCAACTACAGTGGCCGGTGTTAGAGGAACAAAGTTCTACACCTATGAGATTGGGGACATTGTTGGAACCTGTTTTTGTGAAGGCAAGGTTGAAATGACTAATACGGCATCAAATAAGAAATCTGTGAATCAATCCGATTACCTTGTCGTTCAAAGAGGAGATAAATCGGTGACAATTACTATAGATGATTTAAAGAAAATCAATCTACCATACAAACATGATCACTCAGAACTGGATAACAGCAAGTTAGGAAATAAAATTTCTATGACTCCTGATGAAATGAAACAAATGATGGGTCTGATACAAACGAAACTGAAAGAAGCAAATTAACCCCGACGTTTTTAAATAACTGTCTGTCTTTCGAAGGCGTTGAAAGACAGATTATGGTTTTGAGATAGTCATTCCGTCAAAACTTCGAAATAAAAATCATCCTGGATTACCGGAAAGTTTTTTTCTTAAACCGGGAAAAAGCTCTTTTCATAGGATTCGTCTCTAACGCGATTCGGTTTTTACTGGCCGAAGGTCTTTTAAGCAATTTTTTAATTTCCGGCATTTTTTCCATAGCCGCATCATAACCAACCTGGATTGCCTGATCTGTTCTATGGAAATCCATAAATTTATAATGAGAAAGTTCAGGGGTAATGAGAATATCGGGTGGAAATTTTTCCATATTGTCTTCTCTGACTTTGTTCAAAAGAACGGAAAGTGTTCTCTCCAGAACCCCAACGAATGAACCTGCTTTTTCCTTTTTGATATTAGCATTCAGATCGACTGCAATTACAATGTCGGCCCCAAGTTTCCTCGCCAGATTTACTGGAACCGGGTTCAAAAGACCTCCGTCTACAAGCTGCATTCCCTGGGATTCGAGAGGAGATAAAAAGCCCGGAACTGAAACAGAAGCCCTTATCGCTGGCAATAGAGCTCCATCATCGATATGAATTTCACTAAAGCTAATCAGGTCAGTGGCAACTACACCGAAAGGTATTTTCAGATTTGAAAATCTTTTTACTGGCAAGTGATCCTGTAAAAATTTAACGAATTTTTTTCCGGCAACAAGCCCTCCATTATTCAGGCTAACATCCATATAAGAAAATGTTTGTCTGAAACTGTTGTGACCCGAAGCAAATCTTTCCAGATTTTCAAGCGCATCTGCGGCAAAGAAGGCCCCAACTACTGCTCCGGAAGAGGTGCCTGTGACAATATCGATCTTGATGCCATGTTCAATCAATGCATGAATTACACCAATGTGGGACCAGCCGCGGGCAGCACCCGAACCCAGGACAAGACCGATCTTCGGTTTGCCAAAATTATATTTTCCTATTTTCATAAAAGCTATTTAGTTTCCTGAACTGACTTCTAAAATCAACAAAAGGCAAAAAATCTTACATTGACAAATATTTAATCATTAGATTTAATTCAGTTGTGATTTTCAAGTTAATACTTTTTATAATTTTGCTTCATTATTCCTTCAAATTTCTTGTGAAATTGATTTACGGATCAGAGGAAGCTACCAGACCTCGGGAAAAAAGGTATTACCGGCATGACGGCACGTCCGAGAAGGACATATCCGATCGGGGACGGGTAATAAAAGAGGAATAATTTTTCATGATTACCGGTTGAATTTGAATTTTTGAAAATCTAATTTGTGCCGATTGGTAATATGTGAGACTATTATTTGCATTTTTGCTTATTCTGACGATGATCAATTGTGGCCAGCCTACTGGTGAATTTGGTTGGGCGGTAACAAATGACGAAGACCTCGATATATTATTTGCAGAGACCCAGTCTGTCACCGACTTTAAAATGACACGAAAAAATCTGTTTTTTTCCCCGGATGACACGATTCATTATGTTTATACGTTCGATTCAAAATTATCCTTCACCCCGATTGATGAAAGCACGGAATTTATTGTTGTATTGGAAGAAGAATCTTTGGGTTTTGTTGAAAAAGATCTGAAGAGGAAAAAAATTGAACCGGGAAGCAAATCTTTAAAAGAAAGTTTTCAGAATTTAAATCCGGGAAAATATCTCCTGAAAGTAGTTTTTGAGCAGGAAACGATCGATAGCGTAGAATTTGATGTAATTCCCAAAGAAGGGTATTCTTCCGAAACGGCCGATCTGGACCTGGATGATCCTGAAAAGGACGAAATAATAAAATATTCCAGATAATATTTTTAGAGAATCGGAGGCCGGCTAATTCCATCTCTTGCAATTTTATCCAGCCTTTCTATGTTTCTCAGAGAGATCTCGATCTCAGTTTCCGTCCCAACATCAATAATTTCTTTGTAGTACTCTTTTGCCATAGCGAAATTCCTGCTTTCCTCTTCTAATATCACTAACCGGAATAAAACATCCGTTTTGCGCATCCGGTCATATTTAGTTCTCACCGTTTTTACCCGGTCATCTGCGTCGTTCAATTTGATTTCGAGAAGACGGAATTTAGCAAGGGATTCATCGTTTGTATATGATAACAGAGAGTTTTTGATTTCAAGCAATTCCTTTTTAGCGGCTGTATAGTTTTTCTCTTCATTTCCCAGAATATTCTTTAATTCTTTATATTGGGCGAATGCTGTTTGCAAAAATTCTTTTTCTTCATCTCTCTTCTTCTGGTATTTTTTTAAGAGTGCAATACCATAATTTGCATTAAAACTTCCTGACCGGTTTTCAAGTTGCTTAATGAATGCAATCGATGACCCATCAGAATTTTTGAGATTTTCCAGCCATAGAGTAAAATAAAGAGCACTTTTTTCCCTGTCTCCCAGATGATTTCCATAAAACTCACCGAGCTGATAGTAAAGATTGTTTTTTTTATTCTGATCAGAAGCGGTCTCCAAATATTTTTCGTAGCATTCGCCCGCTTGGACATACCGTTTGAGATCAGAATAGAGAATCGCCATACTAAGATATGTATCACCTAATGAATTGGTTGAAGAAGCGGGGGAGCCATTTTCTTTTAGCTTTATGAACTTTAGAAAAAAATCAATAGCATTCTGTTTTTTGCCTGAAGATTTTGATTCTTCGGCTATTAATTTAACTATGTCCGCATTTGTCGGATCAAGTTTATGAGCAAGTTCAAGAAGAAGATCGTATGCAAAATAATTTGTATTCCTCTTATAATCGAAAAGTACAAATATTCCCTTACCGGACTCTGCCGATTTGTTAATAATTTTCAATCGTTCCTTGTTTTCGTTCTCAATGGCTTTGATTAGAATTGCAAGCTTCATTACCGTGTCGGCATTTTCCTTTGCCTTGGTTTTTCTGAACGGCTCGAAATTTATCCGGAGAGATTCCTTATAGACTGTTTCGGCTTGCAGTAGAGATTTTCGGGCATTTTCTTTTTTATTATTGTTTAAAGTCAGATCATTCTGACTGAAGTTAGATTGGTTTCGGGCCAGTCCTGCTTCAATCAGATGAGTCTCGTCCTCAGCCTTTTTCAATGACTCCTTACTTCGGATCAGGTCCTGGAAATTTCTATTGTGAATTTCAGACGCAGACAGTTCTTCAGGATTTAGGATTTCATTTTTTCTGGCCTCTTTAATGAAATATTCTTCAGTTGTTGAAAGATCCCGGTAACGGAATGCCTGCAGATTGGATGCAATCGCTTTATTAAAAAGTTGTTTTTTTTCGTAGAGAGCGGCCAGATCAACATGAAGATGAAATAAAATTTCCGAATCTCTCGTTTGACCTGATTCTGATTTTCTGGTCAAAAAATCATTTATCAGGATCCGGACAGACGCAGGGTCTGCTTTAATATTGTATTTCTCTCCCTTCGCCCTGTCCTCCCAGATTCTTTTTTCACCGATAAACTGAGAGTAGTATTTCGCGAGAAGTAAAGTTGTATCTTCGATTTGTTTATCTATTTCAACGTTCGGATCAGCAGAGCTATTTTTGAGTTTGGTGAGATCGTCCTTTGTAATTACTTCATGGGGAAGTTTATAGACGCCTTTTGGATCATCTCTTTGATCCTGTTCCTGACCTGTCAGAGGGTGAACTATATTAATTAGGAAGATTAACGGAATAGCAAAAAAAAAATTAAGCCCGGTATTCATTTATTTCATTCAACTC
>JAIOQL010000108.1 GCA_021413405.1 Leptospira sp. | reverse complement strand
ATGCACACTCCCGGCCACAATCTTTATCACATAACTCCTTTTATCAAAAAGACCGGAGTCTATTTTTCCGGCGACCTGATCATTGCAAACCTGACTGCAATTTATTCGGAGTTTGATGGAGATCTGGATGACTACAGGCTGACTCTTGACCGTCTTTCTGAGGAACCGATCAGACGAATGCTTCCTGCCCACGGGGAAGAAATAGAGAATCCGCAAAGACAGATTGTTCTGGTAAGGAAAACTCTTGATATTCTGGAGCGGGGGATTCTTCGCAGGCTGGGAGAAACCGATTCAGATCTGTTCACTCTTATGGAAGCCGCCATTGGCAAAAAAGTGCATTCAGGGGGGCATCTTGCAACTGCCCTTGGATTGATTTATGCCATAATCAAAAAACTGGAAAAGAGGCACCTGGTTTCAATCTTTTCACGCGATGATGGATACGAAACATTCAGTCTTGCGAAGTGATACTGGAATCAGATTCTACGGTACCCTCAGAATGACACCAGATCCTCATTTCCCTCTGTTTTCTATTATATATATTAATTGAAATGCCGATAGTACAAAGTGTAAATTTTAAATATCGGAAAGGTTCGAAAAATGAATCATAAATATTTGCTAGTTTTTATTTCCCTTTTCTGGGTGAATTCGATTATGTCACAGGTTCCCCAGGTAAAACCGTGGGTTGATCCGGATCCGGCTATCAGCGAAAATGATATTTTTTCAAATAAAGAAAGTGTATATACCAAATCACTTTTCCGGATTATAGCAGAGCTCGAAAAATCAATCGAATTCCGTATGCGCGATCTGGAAGCAAAACATGATCAGCTTGCAGTTCTCCGTCCCGATCTCAGGAACGTTCAGACAATAGTGACCGAGGATCTTCCATTTACATATGATGAAGGCTATGAAAGCAACCTTTTCAAATACATAACATTTTCATTCAAGGATGGAAAGCTCTCCGAGATCAAATTGGGATCACGGAAAAAAAGAATCCAGTATGAATTTGCTTTTGAAAATAAGACGATGATTTTCTCACCGCCGAAAGTCGGGGAGACAAAGATTGTCCTCGAAAGATTTGATAAAACGGAAAATACAGTTCTCAAAGATATTTCCTATGACAACCAGATCAGGGCTCTCAGGTTAATGGAGGCATCTCTGCGGACGTCTCTTTACAGGATGGATGTTATGATTGTTTTGTATAAAGAAAACAAAGACAGAAGAAACCTTTACCAGATCCAGATCTGAAAATTTTACCTGTTTTCTTTTCTGATCACAAATTTCAGGCCCGACCACACCTCGTTTACAGCACAAACCTTAATATCAACGAGTCCGTGTTTCAGGCCGGTTTCCCGGATAATATTTTCATTGAGATCAGTCTGTAATCCGGAAGAACCCTTGGGCCATGATATCCATAGCATCCCGGTTTTATTCAGTGATTCTCCAAGCTTCCTGAAATCTTTTTCAAATTTCTTTTTGTCTTTTGCAAAATAATGGATAAAATCAAATTTTCCGGAAAGTTTCTTTTTTATTGATACGTTATCCGGCAATGCTCCAAGGTCATCGGAATATTCCCCGTATGCACCGATAAAAATCGCAACAAATCCGGATTTGATTCCAAGTTTATCGCGCAAAGTTTTTTTTGAATATCCGGCCATGCCCGGGAGACTACCCCTTCTTGAGTATGTTCAGATTTTCGAGAAACCGTTTGCGTTCGCCCTGCCTGGAAGAATTTCCGGCGATTGCAATTCCCATATAGAGTCCATTTTCTTTGTCTTTCGTTACAGAGCGTATGAGCCCATAAACTGTCAGAGGAGATTGCATTTTAAAGAAAAGATCAAATGTGAATCCGGGATGTCTCGGAAGTTCGTTAACAAGCTGTGGATCATCGATCCGCACACGGATGCCACCGGTGGAAAGATCAAGCACCGGGAATCTTCCCGAGTTGACCATCGTGTTGGACTCACGTATCCGGTCGACCATTTCGAAGGCGAGAGTTTTCACTTCCATTACTTTTCCCATATCAAACTTGGTCGATTTGCTTTGCATATGAATATACCCGATCGGGATTCCGATTTCGTCATGACTTATATAAATCACCGGGACAATCATTTCAGAAACAATTTTCTTGTTTTTGAAACGGGTCATCATTGTTTTTAAATCGTCCCCGAGTTCTTCGGCATAATCAATGAAATCATCGCTTATAGCTTTGTATGATTCAGGGTTTTGCGTATCTTCAATATATAAGGTTCTTCCGGTTGTGCGTACTAGGTTTAAATGATCCTCGGAACTCTGAAATACATCAACCTTTATGTAATCGGAAGTGTGTCTCAGCTTATTCTGATATTCAGAAAAATTCACTTTGATAAAAGTTGGAATGTTGTTCAGCCCGGCATCGATGTCAGTCTTGCTTGTTTTTACATTCGTGATCCAGACGGTTCCTTCGGGAGGCCGGATCCGGGAATCATCCCGGTCACCTTTTGCAATCACGAGGGAATTGATCTCCAGAAGATAATTGCCCTGTGGTCTTTCTTCGAGGATCGTACATTCAATATGAATATATTTTGCGAGGATCTTATAAAAAGTTATTTTCTTTGATTCTTTGTGAACCGGTTTTAGAATGAATACCCGTTTCTCCGGGTCAGTGACAACTTCCAAATCTCTTTTTTTTCTTTCCGTAGTTTCCATGTTAAATCCGGCCAGAAATTCTCTTGCGCTGAGTTAATTCCTGAACTTAGTTGTATTTAAGGTCAAAATATGTCAAATTCAGAATTAAAAGACAGTACATTTTTAGATGGGCTTTCAGGAGAGCAACTTTTTCGTCATCCCATTGGTTTAACCTACCGTGATTTTCTCGTTCTTCCCGGATATATTGACTTCAATCCTTCTGATGTTGATCTGGAAACCCGGATTTCAAAAAATATCGTCCTGAAAAGACCCCTTATCAGCTCTCCAATGGATACGGTGACAGAATCTGCTATGGCGATCGCACAGGCTCTACAGGGTGGGATGGGTTTTATTCACTATAATAATACAATTGATGAACAGGTTGCACATGTCCGGAAGGTTAAACGGTATGAGAATGGATTCATAACCGAACCGATGACTCTAAGTCCGAGGAATACCCTGAAAGATCTCGACGATATCAAGGATCGACATGGCTTTTCCAGTATTCCAATTACGGAAGATGGAACTCCAAGAACAAAACTGATTGGAATTGTGACAAATCGTGACGTTGATTTTGAATCTGACCGCACCATACAGCTTGGATCGGTTATGACGAAAGAGCTTGTCACAGGGCCGGTTGGAATGACGTTGAAAGAGGCGAACGAAAAACTCCGTGCAACGAAAATTGGGAAGCTCCCGATTGTTGATAAAGAAGGAAGAATCATCTCTCTTGTTACAAGAAAGGATCTGAAAAAGAATAAAGATTTCCCGGATTCTTCCAAAGATGGACAAAAAAGACTCCGGGTTGGAGCAGCAGTTTCTACACTCGCAGAGTCCCGTGATCGTGTGGCTGCGCTATATGTAGCAGGTGTTGATGTAATTATTGTAGATTCTGCCCAGGGAAATTCAGTTTACCAGATTGAAATGATCAAATATATAAAAAAGAATTTTGAAGGTCTCGATGTCATTGGTGGAAATGTTGTCACTAAGGATCAATGCAATAGCCTGATAGAAGCCGGTGTAGATGGGCTGAGAGTGGGAATGGGACCAGGTTCCATTTGTATCACCCAGGAGACTATGGCTGTGGGACGCGCCCAGGCAACGGCGGTTTTTATGACTTCTCTTTACGCATCAAAATACAACATACCCGTGATTGCAGATGGCGGAATTTCGAATATTGGGGACATAGCGAATGCCCTCGCTATCGGTGCATCTAGTTGTATGATGGGTTCCATGTTTGCCGGGACTAGTGAGGCTCCTGGCGAGTATTTTTATGAAAATGGTGTCCGGCTAAAAAAATACCGGGGGATGGCCAGCCTCGAAGCAATGAATGCGGGTGGTGATAAAAGATATTTCAGTGAAAGCCAGAAGATCAAGGTCGCCCAGGGTGTTAGCGGTGCAGTCGTAGACAAAGGTTCGATCACAAATTTCGTTCCATACCTCGTACAAGGCCTCAAACTTTCATTCCAGGACATGGGTTATAAGAATACGAAGGATCTTCATGAGGCTCTTTATTCGGGAAGACTCCGGTTTGAAAGAAGATCTGAATCTGCGCAGTTGCAGGGCTCTGTTCACGGTCTCTATTCTTTTAGCAACCCGTCTATGAGAGCAGAATAATTTTAAATACGGTATGGATAAATTGAAATACAATATCCTGCAAAAGGGAAAAACATTATCTAAAATCAGCATGGTTCTTCTTTTATTTGCAATTTCCGG
>JAIOQL010000107.1 GCA_021413405.1 Leptospira sp. | reverse complement strand
ATCGAATCTCTTCTGTGAGCTATTTGAGATCCTTTACGATCCATGACTGGAACAGGCGCGAAAAAAAGTTCACTTGGGCAGCGGTCCAGGAGAGCATTACAAGTTCTTTTTCGGAATAACTTCTCTTTAATTTTTTTGCAAGATCGGAAGGGATTTCGACGGGAGTCCGGCAGATATGACGGGTATATTCAATTGCAATCGATTCTGCATCGGTGATACTTAACGGACGCGGACCGGTTCCGTTCAAAAACCCCAGCTCCTCCTGCGTTATGCGATTTTTCTTCAATTGGACAGAGTTCATCTCTATACACCACTTACAGCGAACGGAAAAACTCACACAGAGGCGCACATGATTCAGTGTTCGCTTTAAATGTTTCGATCGTGGAGCAAAGAATTCGAAAATGACAGCACCGATGAGCGCACGCGGATACCAGGAAAGGGTTTGTGCAATAGGTGCATCCGTGCCGGATGCTGCCCGCAATACTTTTGAAAGAGTGCGCATGAAAAATCCCGGCCTTGGCGGTATCCATTCATTCATTGATTTGGTTCCTCATCAGTCTTCCTGATAGAATTCATACTTACTATCAAATGTCAACGATATACCCCATACCCTATAGCCTATATAAAATGATTTTTATCATATTGACAAAACTGCACAAACGGGCTAATCCTTGATAATGAAACTGATGAAAAATATTCTTTTAGTATTCTTTTTGATTTTTGGTAGCATTACGATCAAAGAAGGGGGAACTGCACTGATCGGCACAATGACCGGAACTATATCTGGAAGCTACTGGCTTCCAGTGATCGCTCTGAACACTGCGACCGGTTTTTTATATGTCGGAATGGCTGTGACCTTGTTTTTCAATTCTCGCCTTGCCTCTTTATCCGCATGGGCAGTGATTATTCTGGCCACTCTAAGTTCCGTTTTGTTTTTCGGATATGCTTGGGTTGGCGGAGCCTATGAACAAAAGACTATCTATGCAAGCCTGTTCAGACTCATAGTAGCCATAGGCGCGGTGGCAGGCGTACGCAAGTTCGACCCGCGATAAAAAGATTTGAAAGAGCAGTCCATGGACTAAATTTCATAAAAAAATTCGTAATGGATAGATATACAACAGGAAACTTGACCTAGCTAAACGATAAACTTTCACTCATTTTCATTACGTTGGCATTTTTAGAGTTTAGTAATCTGGTTTTTGCAATGGCAGCGTATGAAGGAGTTACTCTGATCTTAATTTTACTCAGTTTAAATCTGATGAAGTTTGAAGCGCAAAATCAGTAATTCATTGTTCCAATAGACCCAAAATACCAGGCGCTGCCAGGGATGTGAAAAATTGCGAAAGCTTTTCGGAGTCCCAATCATCCTCACTCTGTAAAATTGATTTTAATACACCGAATAATGCTCCAGTCAAATATTGATTGATGAGAAAATATGGAAAATCTTTTCTTTTATATTTCTCCTTTAACGCGCGATGAGTCCGGTAAGATTCCTGTGCAATGTATTCGGTCAATTTTGCCTGGAATTCAAAAGGCATTCCCTTTACAAAAAGACTTCTAAAGAAAAGTTTATTTTTTTTTACGTTTTCAAATACATAATAGGTTAGCGGTTTTCCATCCGAGAGTAAGGTGATCGGATCAATACACTCTACTTTTTTCTCAACTTCCAAAAAAAGATATCTGTATGTTTTCCAGAGTAGTTCCTCTTTGTCTGTAAAATAGTTATAAAAACTCACCCGTGACATTCCGGCTTTTTCGGCTATTTCTGAAATAGACAACTCGAAGTAGTTTCTCTCTTCCATCAATTTCACAAAACTATTCATCCAGATTTTGTAATTTTCTTCAATGTCACGAGTCATGTTTTACACCTGTAAAATTAGAATTGTCCTGTGAGAGAATAATATCTTGCCTCTCTGTTATTCACAATTTGAGTGATATCATAAAATAACAAACCTATTCTACCATCGGAGCACTCTGTCGGAGTACCACGAGTGCACGCTACGTAGCAATCAGGGTAAGGGATACTAGTATGGATACAACAGAGTTAATTTTCAACTATCTGCTTCGGGTTCTCCCGGCACTAGTCCTTGGTGGAGTGTTTATTTTTTACCTGGGAAAAGGGAATCTTATCATTCGTATATTCGCTTATATCTTACTGTTTATCGTGATGCGAGATGTAATGACTCCTCTAAAATTCTGGCGTCTTGGCACGGAGGGACTTTTCTGGCTTCGGACAGTCGATAACCCGGTAGCTTTAAGCGTTCTGTCAGTTTTATCTATTCTTGTGATCGTACTCGTAATGCGATTTGATAAGGAAGTAGCGTCCGTATTCGTGTTTAAGAAAGGTTCTCTTATCAATGTACTGATGAGCGGTGTTGGCGGCGCGATCTGCATTTCACTTCCCATGTTTGTCATTTACCAGTTTGTTCCCATTGAGCAAAGGGGTGGTCGGGTCGATATGGGTCTTTCATCCATTGCGGCACTTCTTGTTTTTTGTCTTTCTGTCAACTTCCTGGAAGAGGGCATATACAGGGGCTTTTTTCAGGGTTACATGGAAAGTCTTGTTCCTGCAACGAAAGCCGCTATACTTTCAGGCTTACTTTTCGGCTTAAGTCATACATTTCTTGCGATCACGGTTTCAGATGTCGGTTGGGGTGTTGTTGCTTTCACTGCCTTTGAAGGTATCATTGCCGGATTCGTTCGTTCCCGGGCCGGGGTTCTGGCTTCTACGATCACGCATGGTCTGGGCATATTTCCTCTTTGTGCAGGAATGTTTTAGCTTGGAATGTTCATTCTTGGCATTGGCCACAAAGTCATTTGGAACGGACTAAAAGCAACCGCCAAATTCAAGTTGCTCATGCTCTTCGGATCCGATCCACATTTTTGTTCATCAATTTCCGCACAAAATTCTGATATAATAATTTCTTAAGAAAAGACAATTTTTGCCTGTGCCCGATAAAAAAAACATCCGGACTATCAAAAATACCAAAATCCTGATTAATGCCTTCCTTTTGAATGAATGTATCTCCTTCATTCCAATATATCTTCGGATCGCGAAAGTTTTTTGTTGCTACACCATAGCCACAGAAATCAGTCTTGCATTCCGGAAATTTTTGCTGAAGTTTTGTCAAATACGCAGCGTCAAGAATAAAGCCTTCAATATTGAGCCACTTCTTTTTATAATAAATCTCTACCCAGCTGTGAAGAATACTTGCTGGAGCCAGAATATACCAAATTCCTTTTATGGCTCCTTTTTGAAGTTTCTTATCTATTGTGAACCCATGAAACCTGCATGGAACACCGACAGCCCTGAGCAGGGCCATGAATAAAATTCCTTTTGTATTGCACTGACCATAACCATCTTCAAGAATTTTGCTTGCTGGAATAGCGTCATCGATGTTGTAACCAAATTTTATTTCGTCTCTTACAAAGTTATAAATTGATAGAATTTTATTTTTTAACACAGCATTTCGCCAATCCCGCGATTGAATCAATTGCAGTATTTTTGGATTTTCGAAGTCCAATAAATCGGTTGTTCTTAAGAACTCATCTTTTTCACTGAAATCCATTTCTTGTCCAATTGTTTCTGTTTCCATTTTTTTTCTCCCGATTCGCATTTGAATCATTGCAATACAAAAAGAATGTAACCCAATTAAATTACAAAGTCTTGAACGATTGGGCTATGAATCAAAAATTTTGAAATAAAAAATGTGGCCATTTTCGCGTATTTGTGAAGGCTGAATTCCGAAGGTTCGCCGAAAAATGCGACTGAAATGAGCCTGATCAGAAAAGCCAGCCGGAATATTCATTGTTCGAATGGACCAAATATGCCGGTCGCTGTCAGAATGGTCAACAGCAAGTTGGCATGATCAATTCTGCAAAGAATAAAGTCGTAGCGGAAGATCCTTTCCTTTTAGAGCCCGCTCGCCGGGTTCCACGCAGGAGTCATCGCTTAGTTTAAGATGATTTTTTTCTGATTCCGAAATCAAAAACATCCTGTTCAGTTCCCGGGCCCGGCCAAGAACCCGGGCTCCTGTGTTCATAGTGTCACTGTGAACACAGGAGCTGTGATGCTAATGATGAGACGAAGTTTTCGTTTTGTCTGGCTTTTCATGTTTCGCCAATACTGACCGCTGAAATATTTTCCTCCTGGCCACTATCAGTTATTTTCCTAAAAGTCCTCTCGTAGTCCGGATGTGTGGTCCCGAATAGTTCATCCCAAACCGTTGAATAGAGTCCGAAATTGAAACGGAAATACTGATGATGCATATCATGATTTGTGTTTGTGTTGATCCATTTAAGAACCGGATTTGAAAGTATCCAGTTTGGAAAAATTTCATAACCGCTGTGACCCAGAACATTGCGGACAATCTGGAAGGTCATAAAAATGATGAGCGCTAAAGTATGGACAGGAAAAAGCAGGGCCACGATCGGCATGATCAAAGCATGGATAAACGCTTCGCCGGCATGGTGACGGCGTTGTTGAGTTATGGTGAACCTTATGAAACCATTTGAACAGAAAACGGGTATGCATCAGTCTATGCGTCCAGTAAAAATAAAAATCCTGGATGATGAGAATCATCACAACACTCAAAGCCAGATAACCCCAGCCATATTCTTCGATTGAATTATAAAATTTAAAATACCCGAATTTTCGCAGGGCCAGCACAACGAGAGTCACGGAGGTATAAACTATTACCGATGAAATTGAATAAAGAAATTCTTTGCGAAACTGGGAAGAGGTAGCTTTCTTACTCTGAATCTTTCTTTTACGGAATGGATTTTCTTTCCAAACGTAGAGGAATAGAAATACAAAACCTGCTGATACCAGGTATCTCAAAAAATCGACCAGAAATATTTTCGGTGTATGTGGAAAGATCTCCGATATGGCTGTTATGAAACTGATTTGTTCTTGCATGTTAGTTCTCCTTAGTTGTGGGTTTGTAAAAGAGAAAATAATGTCTCACGCAAAGCCGCAAAGAGTCCGGATTTTATTTTCTTTTTTCTTTGCGACTTAGCGTCTTTGGGTGAAAACATAATCTTTTCACAATCCCTCTGGGAGTATTAGAGCATGAAATCAGATCCGAATCCTCTTGATTCCGGAAAATATCCGGTTGAATCCGGATTCAATCAGGTATTTTTATTACTGCTTTGTCTTCTGAATTCTGATGGAGTCAGTCCATTGATCTCCTTGAATGCCTTGTTGAAAGGTGCGAGGGAACCGTATCCCATATCCATCGCAACCCGGAGAACGGGAGTTTCGTTGTTTAAAGGATCAGAGAGGATTTTTGAAGCTTCGCAAATCCTGTAATGATTCAGGAATTCATTGAAATTCCTGTAACCCAATCCTTTATTGATCAGTTTTCTTACTTTTTTTTCGGGTTGGAGCAGTTTCTTTGAGAGTTCAGTTATTGTGAGACTCTCTTCCAGAAATATTTTTTCATGGTCGAGTATTGAATTTAACCTGATCAATAATTTTTGATCAATTGGTTCGTCCTCCAACTCAATCTGCCTGTTAAAAAAAATATTGTTTTTCAGATCAAAAAGACTATAGGTCATGAAGAAAACGATTAAGAATATGGAGAATGAATTAAAGAAATCCAGCCCCGCTGAATAGTCTGCTTTTTTTAAAGCTACTTCGAACAAAACTACAATGATCGCGTAGAATCCTGTCACCCAAACAAATAGTATTCTGAATTCTCTCCTCTTTTCGAGCAGATCAATTTTCCTGTCTTTATAAATAGATGCAAGAGTGAACAGAATGAATCCTAATGACAGAAATTGAGGAAGATTCACCAAAATTTCAGAACTGGCTGAAGTCTCATGTCTGAAATTCGAAAGGAAGATTATATAGTATGTAGACAGGTTTATCAGAATAAATGCAATTCCATGCCATGCTTTCAGTTCGAATTCATCTGAGAACAGGCTGGAAGCAAAAAGATAAAATAGAATTGCTACAGAAAAACAGCCGGTATGCACCGGGATGACCAGAATCAGATTATGGCTTACATGATTCAGCAAGGGGCAAAGAATATAACAGATAATGCTATAGGAAAACAAACTGGCTAATACCGATCGAAGGGATATCCTGACTCTCAGCAGAAAGTTCAGAATCAAAAAAAATAGTTGGGCTATCGTTGCAAATTTCAGTAAAGGGATTAAAAAATTAAGTTCAGGCATCAGGGTTTGCGGGTTTGTAAGCTCACTGAGGACATTTTCTTTTCGATGAATAAATGTTCCAATTCTAATTTATTTTCTCCAATGATTTATCCGGTTTGGGATATCTAACCAGGTAGCGCGGTGCGCATACTCCCTGAGGGCAATAAATATTGGAAATGGCGAATAACGTAGGCAAGTTTCGGATACTGGCCATCAGCCTTTAAAATATGTAAATATCTGTTTGGTGGTATAATTGCACTCTGATGCGCGAGATTGTAATAAGAGTCAATGAATACATGGTTTTTGGGTGGATTCCAGAGGGTCGAATGTCGTGATTTTTTCCTCAATTTGGAAAACAGTTTGCCAAATCTGAACGGAAAATGAGATTGATTTCGCCTAACGCATGAAAGAGGTGGTTGACCGGTTTTCTGAAGGCCTGCGTCACGGATGAGAAGGGCGCGAAGCGGTCCGAAGGACGGGAGCGCAAGCGGACCCCGGAGCAGCCGGGTGGTTCGGGACAGGAAGATGTGAGGACCGGGTAGAGGAAATTGAGCTGCGAAAAAAAAGCGTTAGGCGATATTGATTAAAAGTCCTCCCGATCCGCAGTCAGGTGAACCAGGCGCCCGTCATGCAGACATTGACGGGGCTCAGGAACAAAAAGAGATTTCTCCCACTGGATTAAAATTTATTTGTTTTCGTTTTACTTTTCACAGTGCTTTGTATCAAACCCGGTTCGAGCTCCTTTCTTTTCCACAAATAATAAATCGCAGGGTAAACAAGAAGTTCGAGGAGGAAACTTGTGACGAGTCCCCCAACCATTGGGGCTGCAATCCTGTGTATCATATCTGATCCGGTGGCTCTCGACCACATGATTGGAAGAAGGCCCATCATTGCACAAAGGACTGTCATGATTTTCGGTCGGACTCTTTTTACTGCGCCGTGAAGAATTGAATTTTTCAGTTCAGTATCATTTCGTAGCAGATTCTTTTTTTTCGCATCCTCATGCGAAAGATCGAGATATAAAAGCATGAACACTCCCGTTTCTGCATCAAGTCCCATCAGTGCGATCATTCCAACCCAGACTGCAATCGATACCTGGTAGTCGAGGATATACAGAAGTCCAACAGCACCGATCAGGGAAAATGGGACTGCGCACATCACAATAAAAGTTTTAACATACGATTTTGTGTTCAGATAGATCAGGAAGAAAATTATGAACAGTGTCAGAGGGATCACATATTTCATTCTTTCCCGGACACGGATTATATTTTCATACTGTCCTGTCCAGACAAGAGTGTAGCCCGATGGAAGTTTCACAGACTCCAAAACTTTTTCTTTTGCTTTTTCCACGAATCCGCCGATATCCGATTCGGTCGTATCGAGATAAACATATCCTGTGAGGAAACCGTTTTCATCGCGGATCATCGCCGGGCCGGTTCTAAATTTAAGTTCTGCGATCTCACCAATCGGTATGTGGGATTCTCCGAATGCGGGGATCAGTATCCGTTTCAATTTATCTACATCATCCCGTTGTTCTCTTGAATAACGCAGGTTGATAGAATATCTTTCCCTGCCTTCAATTGTCTGGGAGATCGATTCTCCGCCGATTGCTGAGAGAATAATATTCTGGGCTCCTCCGATTGTGATTCCATAACGGGAAAGTTTTTCCCGTTTCAGATCAATATCAAGGAAATATCCGCCTGCTGTCCGTTCGGCAAAAACAGAACGCATTCCGGGGAGAGTTTTTAAAACAGTTTCAATTTCAATTCCGACTTTTTCAAT
>JAIOQL010000074.1 GCA_021413405.1 Leptospira sp. | reverse complement strand
GATTTTGCTGCGACCATCCGGGCGAGAGTAGGGGTCATTTCCGGGCGGATGGCAACTTCTCTTTCCCCTTTATCGATGAAATTATAGAGTTGGCGTTCTACAATTTCTTCTCCACTCTTGGCACGATAAATATCAAGAGATTCTATAAGTGGACCGTCATATTCCTCATATCCATAGGATAGAACAGTGTTTCGCATAACGGAGAACATCCAGTTACGTAACCGCATATCGTCCGGATAAAAGTCTCTTGTGCCTTTATAGCAGGCTGTGGAAAGTTTGTTTTGTTTGGAACTCAAAGTGAATTTTTTTTGTTTATATAATGTAAATAACTACGATAGCTGTCCATCGCTTTTTCTGTATCATTGGACCCAAATATTTCGACTCCAACGAAAAGAGATGTATCAGTCTGCTCGATATGCCTGATGTCAACAGCGAACCTGAGAGGAGCCTGAAGCTTGAAAGTGATATCCATTGTAAAATTGGATTTCAGATTTATCGTTTTCATTAACTCCGGATCCGTAATATCCAGTAGAATTCCACCCTCACAAATATTTACGATGTTTTGTTTCGTAGCCACATTCGTGATATTGGCATCCAGGATTCTCTTGTTAACATTCGTTTCTGTTTCTTTGTAGAATTGCAGAATGTCATCGGGAAGCGGTCCCGAATTTGAATCAGTATAACAATAGCCTACTATCACAGGCCCGGTTGAAGTATGAAATGATATTGGATAATAGATAAATGACTTGATCTTTTCTGTTTTGAATTTATGTTTTTTGTCTTCCAGAACAAGGTCTTCTTCATAGTATTTTTTCAGATCGAGACAATCAATTTCCGAGGAGGATTCCATTGTTTCGGTGTCCTTCACAAAGATTATTTTTTTTGTCCTCTTCATGATTTCTGATTCTTCGGTGTGCTTCGTATTTGCAGTCAGGGAAACGATTCTGGATCCGGGGTGCTTTGACTTCAGATCTTTTTCTACATCATTAAATACCAGTTGTCCGGAGAACCCGGTCACTTTTGAAATATCTACTTTTTCTTTTGAAACCATGAAATTGTGCGCAACGATCAGATTCTGTGCATCAATGATCCGGCTGTATTTGCGGTTCACCTTTGCTATTTTAGCAAGTAAAGGTTTGCAATGAATGATTCCATTATTGGCCGAAAGAAGTTCAAAAGTTACTTCGATGTGTTTGTTTAGTGTTTTGAAAATTGAAAATTCTTTCTCAGAAAAAGGGATCTGGTTATCTGCCTTAAAAATATAGGAACCATCTGATTTTTCTTCGCCAAAAAAAATTTCCGGCCTTGACTCATATCCTTTCAGGATGAGTTCCTTATACATCATATATTCTTTCAGAATATATTTGATTTTGGAAGATTCCGTGATTGTTTCCCAGTCCCGCTCAGACTGCTTTATGACCTTTACCGGGCTTATGATATGCTGACTTAATTCCATTTCTATTCTAATTTCTTAAAGCTGGCTCTTCGGTTTTTTGCTCTACCGGCTTCCGTATTATTATCGGCTTCCGGTTGTGAATACCAGTAGGCTCTTGTTTCGATTCTTTTTGATTCGATGCCTTTTTTTTGAAAATATTTTCTGATTTCTTCGGCCCTCCGCTGGCTCAGTTTCACATTAAATTCCTTTCCGGCTACATTGTCAGTGTGGCCGCCAATTTCTAATCTATCCTTAGTGTTTTTTTTGAGAAACCCGGACACCCTGTCGAGAATCATTGCCTGACCGGCAGTGAGTTTATACTCATTGAAATTGAAATAGATTCGCTCTCCATAAATTGGATCCAAGCTGTTTTTTGCCCTAAGAAAAATCGTAAGATCTTTTTCTTTCGTATCTTTCCTTAAACTTACAGTTTCTTCTTTATAATCCTTTGCAAATGCCAGGACTTCAAAATCAATAGACGGAATTTTATCGAGAATTATTATCCCTTTTTTGGGAGTAAAAAGAATTCCGTCCTTTTTTTCCTCAGTAAATAGTTTTAACGAAGAATCCTCGATGTATTTCTTTGTATCAAAATCTTTAATATGTATTTTTAGTGACCCATCCGTGGCATTTGTGTCTATTTTGGGGTCTTTTGATTTGTCTGTGTTTATTTCCGTGCTTTTTGATTTGTCCTCCATCACAGGCATAAGAACTATTTTGGAATACTGAGATTTTCCTAACCCTACATTGCCACGGAGATCAATATGGAGTTCAGTCGGATGAAACCCCGGAGAAGAAACTTCTACCTTATAAAATTTTCCTGTTTTTAGAATCGTACTGAAATTCTTTGCATCCTTACCTGTCAGGTCTCCACCGATACGTTTGGAAGTGATCACTGATACAGGCCTCGTTGCGTCATATATCTTTAAAGTTGAATCAAGACCGATCATCGTTGTTTCCGAGCCGTCGAGAACAAGACCGCTGAATTCAAATTCGTAAGCACGACGCAGGTCTTCAGGAACCTGGGTCCGGTATATATCAAATTGACCTTCGCCCCCGATCCTGTTAGAAGAGTAGTATGCCCATAACCCATCGTGAGTGAGCGAAATTCCTTCGTCATCGTCAGGGCTGTTGAAAGGTTTTTTCAGATCGTATATGTCTCCAAAACGGTTCTCCGAAAAATCAGAGCCATAAAAATTGTATTTATTATTCTCATCATTTCTATTTGAACTGAAATACAGGGTTAGTCCATCATAGTGATAGGCAGGCATAATTTCATTTGCAGATGAGTTGATTCCTGTGCCCATGTTTATTGGCTTAGACCAGGTTCCGGTTGCTTCTTCTCTTGTGCTTTTCCATAAATCATATCCACCAAGTCCACCTGGCCTGTCTGATGAAAAAACCAGTGTTTTACCGTCAGGCGAAATTGCAGGCATCTTGTCATTAAAATTGGAATTTAGTTCATCTATGTGTTTTGGGGTTGTCCATTTATCAGTACGGGGATTTTTTTTAGTGTGGTATATGTTTAAGCCTTCATATCCATCGCGGTCATAATTTTTGTCGTAGACCCCTGTGAAATAAATTTCAACAGGTTTTCCCGAACTGTCGAAGCGGATGGAAAACATTCCTTCGAAAGAGGG
>JAIOQL010000163.1 GCA_021413405.1 Leptospira sp. | reverse complement strand
ACCAGACTGTGGGGAACCTGATCGATAACGCCGGTCAGCATATTTCGAGAGAGATACTAGTGGTGACAAAAATTGAACTCCAGAAAACAGGAGGAGAAAAAATTTTGCTGGAAAGAGATGAAATTCCAGGAACAGTGTATTATTCTGAGCAGGTAGGTTTCCGGGAATCCGAAGAGCAGGCACAGGCAAGACTTCTGCGAATAATGGCTGTCAGGATTTCAGAAGAAACAGAAAGAGCATGGTATTTTTCAATTGCAGGAAAAATTGACTGAATGGAGGAACAATGAAAAGTAAAATGGTTGAGGCGAGTCTCCTCACAGAGCACGATTTCGGAAAAGATTTTAAATTTTATGAACACATCATAGGTCACCAGCACCACGATCACATTATATGCATTGAATGCGGGAAAATTGAGGAATTTGTAGATGAAAAAATTGAAGAGCTCCAGGCCGCGGCTGCAAAAGGAAAAGGATTCACAATCACCGGGCACGATCTGAATATATACGGGATATGTGAGGATTGTCAGGCAAAAAAGAAATAGAGTCAAACCAGATTGATTATTATCAGATTCCTGTTTCGTTCCGGGAACCGGAATTTCATTGACTTTGTTTTCTAAACACACAGGCTTAACCTATATTTCAAAAAGGGGAACCAAAAAATGAGAATAACATTCACCATTCTTTCTATATCTGCAATCTTCCTGACCGGGGCATTTGCCCAACAAATGAAAGGACCGGGGCGGGGTCATGGATATGGACACGGGTATGGGATTTGTAAATCAGACAGGGAAAAATTTTGCGCCAATGAAAAAGGTCATTTAAAGATTCATGCCTGCATGGATGCACATTTAAATGAATTATCTCCTGATTGCAAAAAATTTCACGGCAATATGTCATCAGAAATGAAGGGAAATGCACATGCTAATTGTGTAAAAGATATAGAAAAATTTTGCAATGATGTTGAACCGGGCCAGGGAAGAATGCGCGACTGCCTGAAATCCCACAAGGCCGAAATTTCAGCTGAATGCAAAAAAAGTCATCCCAATCTTTGATCTGATTTTTTTGCAATAGGTGAAAACTGTCATTCCGAGTCCTTCGGCGGAGTTTAGACTGAGCGCAGCCGAAGTCCTCAGGAAAAATGAATAGTTGTAATCATTGGATTTTCTGTTGCCATGATGGTTTAAAAAACATTTCTGTTTGGAGTGACTTTTTTTAAAGCCCTTCATACAAACTCCGGCTCATTCGCCAGAACCGGCGAACTCAATCTAAATAATGTCATTGTTCCGACACCCTCCTTTATGCCGGTCGGCACAGTCGGTTCGGTTAAGACACTCTCTTCTGACGACATTGATGAACTCGGTCTGAAATTAATTATTGCGAATACATATCATCTTTATCTCAGGCCAGGCATTGAAGTGTTGCAAAAATTTGGTGGTTTAAAAAATTTTATGTCTTATAAAAACGCTATCCTCACAGATAGCGGTGGATTTCAGATTTTCAGCCTGGCAGGATTATTCAAATTCAATGAAAATGGAGTCTCCTTCCAATCACATATCGACGGGTCACGACATAGTTTCACGCCAGAAAAAGTAATCGATATTCAAAGAGTAATCGGTTCAGACATTATGATGGTTCTGGATGATTGCCCTCCGGGTGATTCCGAGAATTTCTGAATAACCTGCCATTTAGCGGAATTGCCGTTGGCGGGCTCTCTGTCGGGGAATCCAGGGAAGATTTTGTAAGAATTCTCTCCTTTTTGGCCCCTCACCTGGACACATCGAGACCCCGGTATCTCATGGGTGTCGGAACTGTGACGGATATCCTGGAAGGTGTGCGCAATGGAATTGATATGTTTGACTGCGTGCTCCCGACGCGCAATGCCAGAAACGGACAGGTATTCACTTCCAGGGGCAAAATAAACCTTCGAAACGAGATTCACAGGTTATCAGAAAATCCGATAGATCCCACATGCAAGTGTAAGGTGTGCAAAAGATACAGTTTAGGTTACATAAGGCATTTACATAAAGTGAAAGAAATTCTTGCCTTTTCTTTGAGCACTTTTCATAATCTCTTTTTTATGGAAAATTTCATGAAAGGCATGAGAGACTCCATAGAGAAAAATAATTTTTCTGAGTATTATGAGCATTGGATAAATTTATATAAAATCTAAAAAATTTATCATTGACGTATTCTTTATTTATGAATCCTGATGTAAGGGATACGGCAATCGATTTATTGTTAGGAAGGAGTGCTAAGTAAGCATGGAAATTACCAGAAGAGAGAACAAAACTATAATCATCTTGGACATCAATGGTGAGATTGACTTATACAACGCTCCCGAAATAAAAGATGTTATCGCAAAATTAATCGAAGAGCAAAAATATCAAATTGTAATAAATCTTGAAAAAGTTTCCTACATTGACTCGTCGGGTATCGGTGCCTTGATTTCAAGCCTTTCTAACCTGAAAAAATATCAGGGTGGTTTGAAAATAATAAACGTAGCCGGATCAGTTAGAAAAGTTTTTGAATTAACAAAACTGACTTCATTCTTTGAAATTTTTGATAGCGAAAATGATGCTGTCACAGCCTTTAAATAATTTCACTCTCACATCGCATTTAACTTAGGAGTTATCTATGTCTGCAAAAAATACACGCGGGGCTGTAGGACTATACTCCTCCGCAACAATTTTATTATTCTTACTAGTAGCTTGCGGAACTCCACTTCCGATCCAGGAAATGACAAAGGCGAAGCAGGAAATTGCCCGTGCCGAAGTTCTGAAAGCTGATGAATTTGCCAAAACTGAATACGATGAAGCGCGAAAAGGTTTATTCAATGCGCACAACTATGCAGCGGATGATAACCCAAATCCATCAGAAGCAAAAAATTCTGCTGAATATGCGCTGGCAAGAGCCTATGATGCAATCGAAAAAACTCTTCCGAGACTTTGCAACAAAACACGTGATGAAGCAAGTGCAGCAATTGATTCTGCAGATGTAGCGTTTGCAATTCAACTTGCTTCAGAAGATTTCAACAAAGCCGTTCAGTTGAGAAAAGAAGCCGATGGAATTGCTTCGGATGGTGAAAAACGGATGTCTGCCTATCCTAAGGAAACAGACGAAACGAAAAAAACATCCCAGCGCATGATGGCTTTTGATACTTATGAAAAGGCATACCGTAAATACGCTGAATCAAAAGAGACTGCTGATCGTGCAAAAAACCTTGCTCTTTCCCAAAAGCAGCAGATGCTCGATTCAATTGGTGACATAGAAGACAATTTAACTACTGCTGAAAAATATACAGAAGGTGCAGATCCAAAGGTTGCAAATACAAGAGCGCTTCTGGCGGATGCCCGTAAAGACATCGAAGAAGGGAAGATCAAAGATGGTTTCAATAAACTTGAAAAAGCCAGAAAAGATTCCCAGGAGATAGTTGCGGCTTCCATTAAAACCTATGCAGCGAAACGGAAAGCTCTCGCTGATGAGAAAATCAAGACCTCGGAGAAAAAACTCAGTGAACTCGACAAATCTGTAATTGAGAAAAATCCACAATCGAAATCATCTCTGCAAACCGCTGAAGAAAACCTTGCCGGGGCCAAAGAAGCTCTCAAATCCGCTGGTGATTTGTATGACCAGGAAAAATTTGAAGACTCAATCAAACAAAGCGATGAGGCAATCCGGCTGGCAGACATTATTGTTGAGCAGGGAGATTCTTTGCTCGCTGCTGTTTCCCGTGACAAGAAAAAAGGAATGCGGGATGCAAATATCACAGATGAAGATGGAAATGAGTCTGCTGGTTCACCTGACAAAGATGGGGAAGGAACAGTAGGCGAAGGATGGAAGAAATACATTGTAAAAAGCAAGGTTCCTTCCGACTGTCTCTGGAGAATCGCAGGTTATAAATTTCACTATGGAAATCCGCGCCTTTGGACTAAAATTTACAAAGCCAACAAAGCAAAAATTAAGAATCCTGACCTGATTTTCCCTAAACAGGCATTTGATATACCCCCAAAGAAGGGTTCTACAGTAAAGTCCAGGAATTCAAAGGACATTGATGACACCGAATCATCTGGAAAGAAAAATTCTGGTGAAAAGAAGACGTCAAAGGGCGATAAAAAGAAAACCGATGATTCTGATGAATCTGTTGATTCATCAGAAGAGGATTCTCCTCAGAATAAATAATTTGTTTGGACAGGTTTTATACAACCCCTGTCGACCGGCTTTCCTCTGAAGATTTCCGCGATCTGGTGCTTCTTGGACTACGGGAAGATGCACCGGATGGTGATATAACCTCAGAATCAATCTTTGGACCTGGAGATAAATGCACAGCCACTCTCATCGCAAAGGAACAGGGTATTCTTTGCGGAACAGCAATCCTCGACGAGCTTCTTTTCCAGACCCGAAATAATTTCGCATATACAATTCTTTCGCCGGAGGGAGCCAATTTCCAGAAAGGAGAAAAATTAATTCTTCTGAGTGGAAGTCTTCTTTCCATCCTAAAAATCGAACGGGTCTTGCTCAATTTTCTTCAATATCTCTCCGGAATTGCTTCTGAAACAAACCGGATTATTTCCCGGTACGGAGGAAAAATACAGATTTTTGATACCAGGTCGCGATGAGTAAATCAATCATTCACGCAGTGAAACAGGTTCGCGACAAACACCCGGAAAAGAAGATTGAACTCGAAATAGATTCTTTGTCACAGCTCGATGAAGCAATTTCAACGTCCCCGGAAATCATCCTGCTTGATAATTTCACTATTCCGGACACAATTACTGCGATTGAAAAAATTAGGGAGTGCGGTGCTCCGATCAGGATTGAATGTTCAGGGGGAATCACTCCCCAGAAACTGGAAGAGATCTCAAATTTTGATAACATAGGCGTCAGTATGGGATATCTCACCCACACGACCAGATTTTTGGACCTTAGCCTCGAGATCCAAAGGCAATAATGGGATTTACAAAAGAATCGATAGACAGTGCCGGACTTTTTAGTGCAGTAAAAACTAAGTTAGGCGCCGATGCTCTATCGCTTGTTACAAAAGCGTACGAAGTAGCCTACAAAGCTCATGACGGACAAAAAAGGCTCTCCGGAGAACCATACATTGTGCATCCGCTCAATGTAGCCTATATCCTAACTGACCTAGGCCTGGATGAAAAAGTAATTTCGGCCGGCCTTTTGCACGACGTTGTTGAAGATACAAGTTATACAAAAGAGGATATGATCAGGGATTTTGGAGAGGAAATCGCCAACCTCGTCGAAGGTGTAACGAAAATTTCCCAGATCAAGAGCCAGAGCAAGGAGACTGTTGCGGCAGAAAACATCCGAAAAATGCTTGTTGCGACAATCCGGGACATTCGCGTTATCCTGATTAAGCTCGCGGATAAAACGCACAACATGAGGACTTTGAAATTTCAGTCCCCGGAAAAAAAGGAAAGGATCGCGAGCGAAACTCTTTCGCTTTATGCTCCGATGGCAGGAAGACTCGGTATCTACAAAATTAAATTTGAGCTGGAAGATCTTGCGCTTCAGGTGCTTCATCCCGAAGAATACCAGGAAATTAAAAAACAGGTTTCTTCAAAAAAATCAGAACGGGATGGTTACATTGAAAAAATAAAAATCATTCTGAAGCAACGTCTATCAGAAATAAATATCCAGGCGCAAATTGAGGGGAGGGCAAAACATTTCTATTCCATTTACAGAAAAATGAAGCTCAAAGAAAAAACATTCAATGAGATTTTTGATTTGAGAGCAGTCCGGATCATCGCAGACGAGATCCGTGATTGTTACGGAGTGCTCGGGATTGTTCATACATTGTGGACTCCGATTCCTGGACGCTTCAAAGATTATATTGCTACACCAAAAACGAATCTCTACCAGAGTCTCCACACTACAGTGATTGGTCCGGATGGAAAGCCAATGGAAGTTCAGATCCGGACACAGGAAATGAATAAGACCGCTGAATATGGGATCGCGGCGCATTGGGCATACAAAGAAGGAAAGAGTAACGGTACATCCGACGGAAACCTTACACCAAAATGGATCGAACGTCTGAAATCCTGGGAAGATTCGGATCTCGATCCGAAGGAATTCCTGGAGGATCTCGCTTCGGATCTGCATGAAGATGAAGTTTTTGTTTTTACGCCAAAAGGTGACATCATCGAACTCCCGAAAGGTTCCACGATCCTGGATTATGCTTTTCGTATTCACACAGATGTCGGCCTCCAGGCGAAAGGAGCAAAAATCAGCGGAAGAATGGTTCCTCTTCGCACCGAATTAAAATCCGGTGACCAGATCGAAATCATCGCCGATAAAAAAAACAAGCCTTCTCCTATCTGGCTCCGGATTGTAAAAACCTCTTCAGCAAGACAAAAGCTTCGTCAATATTTCCGGAAAATCCAGGATGAAGCAGCCATAGAAATTGCTTCATCCCCGGATCCTGTAGCTCCACAGATCAGCAGCAAAGAACTGGAGCTGCTCCGTAAGAACAGATCCGAAAAGAAAAAAGATAAAAATAAAAAAGTAACCGTAGTCGTTGCCGGAATCAAAGACATAATGGTCAGGCTTTCCGGATGCTGCGCACCTCTACCCGGTGACGATATTATCGGATTCATAACAAGAGGACGGGGCGTAAGCGTTCACAAAAGCACATGCGAAACTGCGAAAAAACAAACCGACCTGATGAGAATGGTTCCGGTGAGATGGGATGGAGTCAATGAGCCAATCCCGGTACGCATAGAAGTAAAAGCGTCCGACCGGCAGGGCATCTATCTTGAAATGGTTGAATGCATATCGAAAACAGAAACGAATATCCTCGAAGCAGGAGCAACATCATCCCAGAACGGTACAATTACGGCAAAATTCCTGATCGAAGTCGAACACCTGGACCAGCTCCAGGAAATACTTGATAGCCTGAAGGCACTGAATAATATTATCTATGCAGAAAGGGTAAGGACAAATTGATAAAAAAACGAAGTCAGATTAATTCTAAAAACACGATTACCGGAATTGTCATCCTTTTATTAATCACAACAATCAGTTGTGCAGGCGGCAATTCAAAAGAAAATTCCTCTCAAAACGCAAAGATAACGGGCTATTGGGATTTTTCTCCCGAAACAAAACAATCAGGGAAAACTCCTAAACCAGAAGAACAAAAAGACTGGTTCTATTTGCAATACACAGCAAAAGCTTCTCCGAATGCAATCGAGAGGGGGCAACAAACTATGATGCAAACAACATGCAGAGATGCAGCGAAAATCCAGGGAAAGAGTGAACTCTCAAAACTGTTGTTCATGACTTCAATGACTGAAGCCGGTCTCTGTCATCCCGAAGAGGAAAGTTCCTTCTGTACCACGTTCGCTTCAGAAAATTTTTCAGCAATAAAATCATTCAATATTCAAAACTGCGAACCAACGGGGATTGGCCCTGAGCCGGATAAAAAACCGGGAAGCTGGGAAGAATGCCAGTGTGAATTGCACGCAAATTATCCCGGAGGAAAAGCGGCTATCGTACAAAAAGCAAAAGCAGCGAAATAAAATTAAATCCCAGATCGATATTTGCCTGAACATTTACTTTTTCAATTGAGCCAGTAGCGAAATAAGACGTTTTCGATCGACAGCTGATATGCCGCGATACAAACGGGTATTCATTCTTCTGCCTGCTCTAATTATTTTCAAGCGTGTAGTTTTCCCGGTCGCCGTTAGTCGAACCTGGTATTCTCTTGCATCTGATGGCGAACGCTCCTGAATTACGAAACTTAAATCGACCAGCTTTTGCACCAAGGGAGTAACGCTAGACTGGTCTCTAAAAATTTGCTTTGCTATCTCTTTCATGGATTGGGGACGATCGTTTTTGAGTGCACAAAGAACAGCGCCCATCGCAGGAGTTATGTTGGTTAACCCGAAACGAAAATAATCTTTTTTCACTTCGTCGAGAATTTGATCCCGTAATGCCGTAATCAGTACCAGCAATCTATCCTGTTTCATTCTTTTCCGTTCTCCATTTCCTTTCCCTAATTTATAAGATTTACAAAGTTTCGAAAAAACATGATTATAAGCTACAAGGTTCTGCCCTTTAGGGACAGGTTCTTATCTCTCAAAATTTACATTGAGTGCCAAGCAATATTTTCAATCTACAAACAAGTATTCATGATTTCTCATTGACACCAATGTTTGATGTTCTCCTACCTTAGTTGTGAATCTTAAAAAAGCTTTGAATACCAAGGATTTTGGAGGTAGATTTGTCTACAGATAATATATTTACACGACTTACCTATCTATTGTTTGCTTTGATTTCTTATATAATCTACCTTTTTAGTACGATTGTTTTTGTTCTCCTTCTACTCGATATCACCCATTTCCGGGACGTTATTGCATTCGAATTTCACGTTGGACTAGTCGAGTCGATTTGTTTCGATATTGGACTAGTAGCAATCTTTGGAATCCCTCATAGCGTCATGGCCAGAACCGGTTTCAAAAAGTATTGGCGCCAGATATTACCGCTACCGATTGAAAGGAGTTTTTACGTTTTCATCGTAAGTATTACTTTAATCGCGCTCTCATGTCTATGGCAGCCCATCCCCATCCATTTCGAGCTTTGGGATATTCAAAGTAATTTCGGGAAATATTCAATCTATGTAATTTTTACGATAGGTTTTGCTTTAGTCGTTGTTTCGACTTTTTTGATAGATCACTTTGAACTTTTCGGCTTACGGCAGGCCTGGAATTATTGTATGAAAACTCAATCAACCACGGCAGGATTCGCCACTCCGTCACTTTACAAATTCGTACGTCATCCGATGATGCTCGGAATGATTTTGATTCTTTGGAGTACACCACTGATGAATATAGGTCATTTAATTCTCTCCGTAGGTATGACGCTTTATATCGTTATAGGAACATCGTTTGAAGAAATAGATTTGATCCGCACTTTTGGCGAAAACTACCTGCGATATAAACGTGAAGTTCCCATGCTTTGGCCTTTTTTTATACGAAAACAAAAAGCTGCAAAAAAATTAATAAAGGAAGAAAATATATGAAAATTTATAATACAGTATTGTCGAAGAGATTTTGCGGTCCGCCAAAAACCGGCAATGGTGGTTTCACCGCGGGCCTACTCGTCGAGGCTGTGGGAACCGACGCGGCCGAAATACGTTTATTGAACCCGACTCCAGTCGAGACGTCCATAATTATAGAATCCGAAAAAGGACTTCGAGGAACGATTTTCAACGACTCAAAAAAAGCCCTCGCAACGTTAAAATCAATCCCGGACGAGGATTTCCCGGAATACAATTTACCCGTGGTCCCTGATTTGGATGACGCTAAAAAGATGTCGGTTCTTTATGCGGGATTTACAACTCATCCATTTCCCACATGTTTTGTGTGCGGGCCAAAACGAGAAGTGAACGACGGCATGCGAATATTTGTTGGCCCCGCTCCCGAGCAAATTGGATTTGATAACCTCCTGGTGGGACATTGGTTACCGGACGAAACAATCGCATCACAAAATGGTTTTATTAGGGATGCGGCAATTTGGGGAGCCCTGGATTGTCCCGGTGGATTTTCAGCTGTCTCAGATGATCCACGTCTAATTGTGTTAAGCAAAATATGCGGCAGGATTATAGAACGTCCAAAAGTTGGAGAAAACTGTATAGTAATGACCTGGCGACTCAAGAGGATGACACGGGCGTTCAAGGTTATGACGGCTATTTTCGAATCGGAATCAATAAGATTACTGGCAATCGCAGCAGCTCTTTGTTTGGCTCCCCGGAATTGGGACAGCGCAAACCAGGAGGGAATGTAGATTTCTGTTATTCGAGATATAATGCAATAGCAAGCCCAATAGAGAATAATCTTAAGGATTCGAGGCGCCCTTAAGATTATTCGCAACAAATCAGCTGCGAACCGTCACACTCATGGAACTTTTTTCTGGGTTTTCAGGAGGGCGTTCCGGACACGTACGTTATCCGCCAATCCTCCATTCGAATCAAAAAACTTCTCCCCAATCACCGGCGGGCTGTTCGGGACTACGCTCCCGCTACGGTGCTTCGCACTCGCTTCGCGATCCCTACCATCCCTAACGCGAATTGAAATCATTTGTTCTTCCATCTGGTGACAAAAAATATGACTACGCCCAGCACACAAGAAAAAACAAAACTTCCGAGCGCAGCTTCAACCCATGAATCATTGAAAGATTGATCGTGTCTTATCATATCATGCTTTAGGAAAGTTAGAAATATCGCGATGTAAATTACTACAAAAACAAATATTTTTTTCAAATCACAGGCTCCGCGAAACCTTCACCAAGTAACTCGTTGTTTAAAAATATTCCTTTCTCCAAAACTTTCCCTTCCCTCGCTTCATTCTTCAGATAAAACATATCCACCAAATACCGATCATACTTCTCACTCCCATGAGTTTTGAAAATCAAAAAACTTACAATCCTTGACCGTCGACTCGACAAATCTTTTCGAAGCCATCCCTTTCTTTGCACCAATCTCAGGCGCATCAACATCTCTAAATCTCAACCGTTGCTCTAAAAATATTATAAAACCCAAATCGATATTAACAACAAGAGTGTCACCATCCCCCGCACTACGTGCGTCTTTCAGGCCTGTGTGTCTTTAGCCGGGCACTCGCCCCTTCTCCAGGTAAACCTTGTAAGTAAAAAGCTCTTTGAGATTAGCGCCAGTCTCGAACGAAAAAACCTTTCCTTTCTTCACTACCCGGTCCACAGCTCAAACCCTTAGCTTGCCGATGTCGCCTAACGTACTTTCAACAACAACGGAGAACCCCAAGTCCACATTTGGCAATCCATTTGCCAAATCAGGCGATAAATTTCGGGAAATACGGTATGTATAAAGCCCCATCAAGGGCCTTTTCAACCTGTCTTTTATTGGTTTTTCTTCCCTTTCATCGCCTGCTTTCCCAGACTGCCCGGCAGCAACCTTATCAACAAATTTCTTAAATTCTCCTGGAGACAAACCTTCACTGATTGCCTTCTTTTCAAGTGCCGCACGCACTTTCGCATCCTGAATCAATATCAATAGAATATAATGAGCCCACATTAGCTCAGGATGAATCTCCTTCGCTTCATACAACTGATAAAACTTCCGCATATATCGCAGATTTCTTTCAGAGAATCCTTTCCCAAATTTTCTGTTCAAATCCCGAGACAGTTCTTTTAGAATCCTGTCACCGTACGCTGCCCTCTCATTGTTCCCCTGCTCTATCTTTACAATTCTCTCTCCAATTTTCCAATTCGAATAAAGCGCAGCTTTGTTCCAGTTTTCGTTTCCGTCACTCAGCGCGACTTCATAGATTTGCGAAATGTCTTTTAGTAGGGAATGGTAAGTAGTTGGGGAGATGCCGGTCTGTTTCGAAGTCTTAACTTTCATTTCTAAGTAATCTAAGAATTATCTTTTGTATATCGATCCTTAGCTTCTATTGATACTTCTTGAAATTATTCTTTAATTCAGAAAAAGACTTCGGTTTATACTTATCAAATTCATCTTCTTCAACGAAAATAAAACCAAACTTTTGTTTTTTCTGAGATTTGTTAATATCGATACACCATGTTTTCAATCGATCCATTTTTAAGGGGACATCCAAGTCTTCGAGCCCCTTCGTCTCAACAATGTAGATTTCCTTTTCATTCGCCTTTACAATAAAATCCGGATAGTAATTAGAAATATTCCCGTCCGCATTTACATAATCGAGGTTAAAGTGGACGGCAAAATAGTTCTTCACATAAGAAATCACGTCCGGGTAGTTTTCAAGGAATGAGGCGAATAATAATTCAAGATGACTATCTCCAATCACCTTATTGAAAATACTTTTCTTTGGAATTAAAAATCCCTGTTCTTTTACAACAAAAGGTCGGGTTTGTCTGAGTTTGATGTAGTCCCGGATTTCTGCGCTTCCTTTATCCTGAATCGTCAGTTCATTGATCTTTTTCTTGAAA
>JAIOQL010000073.1 GCA_021413405.1 Leptospira sp. | reverse complement strand
TTTTCGAAAATAGATTTTCATTTGTATCGGGATCGGTATTGATGAGCTGGATACTTTCACGCAGAATCTCAGAATATTTTCTCCGGTCCGCAAGACGCTTAATCCGCTTTGAGTAGTAACTCAGAGGTTGTGCAATTACAGTATCACGATAAATCCCGTAGATATATTCCAGCTCTTTCGGTTCATCTTTAAACCCGGCTTTTTCGCGAAGATAATTAATCACTGAAACGGGATCAATTTGGGTGTTCGAATCTATCAGGCTCATTATCGCTGAAAAAATTCTTTTATGTAGGTCGTGATAAAAATCTTCCGGCTGGATTCCGAGATCCTGATTGATGCCGGTTCCCTTCAGGAGAATGGAGCCGAGAAATGATTTTTCTGATTCTAGTTCGTAAAGTGGCTCCGGATTCATTTTGGTGTCTATTTCTGTTGTATTAAAACAGCCATAGACATAAAGCAAAAAAAGGCAATTTCTCGAGGATTTTAAAGAACGAACAGAGAAACCTAGTCTGGAAAAAAAAACAGCGCCGACTCAACCTCGAAGATATATCCGAATGCCATCCCAAAATGACGTTCGGATCCTCAATCCATATGTTAACTCTTTTACTGCTCTTTAACTACTTTGATTTTTATCTGGGTATTGACGCCTTCGGCGAGCTTAATCTTAACATTGTATTCACCAAGGGCTTTTATTACTTCCCCGAGTTCAATTTTTCGTTTATCAATGTCAACACCCTGCTTCTTTAGAGCTGTTGCAACGTCCATCGGTGTAACTGAACCGTAAAGTTTGTCATTCTCTCCGATTTTTACTTTGATTTCAAATTCTTTTCCTTCGATAGAAGAGGAAAGATCCTGCATTGTTTTTTTTCTCTTTCCCTTCTTGATCTCCGCCATTTTTTTCTGGTGAAGAGCTGTTTTGGTTCTGCCTTCGTCTGCACGAAGAGCCATTCTTTTTGGAAAGAGGAAATTTCTCGCGTATCCGTCAGATACTTCTTTAATATCCCCGGCGTCCCCTAAATTAGAAATGTCTTTTTGCAATATTACTTTCATATTTCACCTGTTAAATTACTTTGAACGGAAGCAGGCAGATACTTCTTGCCTTTTTGATTTCACGAACCAGATCTCTCTGATGTTTTGCGCATGATCCTGTAATCCTCCGTGGAAGAATTTTTCCCCGGTTTGTAATGAATCTTTCAATGATATCTACTCTTTTATAATCCAAAGTTGCTGCGAGCGTTTTGTCTGCACAGAATTTACAAACTTTTCTCTTATACTTTGGATTTTTCTTCATCCCTTTGGAATCGCCGTCTTTGCCGCGATATCCCTTGTCATCGCCATCATCGTCTTCGGAATATTTCCGGTATGAACTTCTTTCTCTAGGTGCTTCTGACACAGCCGATTCTGTTCTTGGTTCTATTGTTTCTTTTTCTGTTTCTGACATATAATTTCCTCGATTTTTTTTAAAACACCATATCATCGTCCTGAATATCTGAATATTCAGAACTCATGGTTTCTCCATAATTTGT
>JAIOQL010000162.1 GCA_021413405.1 Leptospira sp. | reverse complement strand
AAAAAACGAATTGATGCTTCACTCAGATTTCTGGAACTGAGGTATTCCAGGGCACCATGACCATCGCTTGAATGAAGATTTTTGGAATAATAATCCATAATTTTTTTGTTCAATTCAAACAGGCGGATTTTCTCATTTTTGCCTGAAGTCTCGGCCGACGAAAACGATTTGACCGGTATCCCGGAATATGCTGAAAGAATTTCTTTTGCCCGGTTAAAATCAACCCGGTCAAAATCCATAACAAACCGGAAAATATCTCCTGATTTGTGACACCCGAAGCAGTGATAGACTCCCCGTTCCGGGGAAACCTGGAAAGATGGAGTCTTTTCAGTGTGAAATGGACACAGACCAACCAGTCGGTTTCCCTGGCGTTTTAGATTTACATAACGGGAAATATAAGCATCAATGCTGACTTCCCTATGTACTCTGTCGGTAAAATCTGTGTTTGATTGCACTTACAGCCTGTCCTACAACTAAATTTTCCAGCCGAATTAACTTTTAAGGCTGCAAGGTTCTGTCCTTTTCCGGACAGGTTCTTACAACCCTTTACTGTTAAACTTTTTCAAGTAAACAAATATCAGGTTGCAAGGTTCCGTCCCTTTCCGGACGGGTTCTTTTAATATTTCTAATCAGGATGCCGGAGGCATCATTGATTTTACAACGGCAGAGACGAGTGATCCATCTGCATTTCGTCCCTTCAGTTCCTGCATAACTTTTCCCATTATTTTCCCGGTATCACCAGGACCTTTTGGAGAAAGTTCAGAAATTACTTTAGAAACAACCTTTTTAATTTCATCTTCAGGAAGGGTTGGCGGAAGATATGAATCGATTACTTTTTCTTCTGCTTCTTCTTTCAAAGCGAGATCTTCCCGTTTTGCACTCCGATATTCCAGGGCGGTTTCTTTTCTTTTTTTTGAATTACCTTTGAGTATCGCCATCACCTGATCATCCGTCAAGGTTGCAGCGCCCGTTTTGGTCAATTCGTATTGAATATCCGATTTCAAAAGACGCAAAGTAGAAAGACGTAACTCATCCTTCGCCCTCATAGCGTCTTTTAAATCTGTATTAATTTTTTCTTGTAGTGATGACATTGATTAACCTTTTACCTGATCAGATATCAGATAAAACCCGATCAAAGACATAAAAAAAATCAGATTTTATCTTTTTTAGCGAAAATACGCTTTTTCTTGTCCCGTTTTCGCCTTGCAGAATCAATCGCTTTCTTTCTTACAACGCTTGGCTTTTCGTAATGTTCTCTTTTTTTGATTTCACTCAGGATTCCGGCATTTGCACAATCCCTTTTAAATCTACGGAGAGCACCTTCTATGGTTTCTCCCTCTTTGATGATTATTCCTACCATTCAATCTCCTCTCGGTCTGTAATCTCAGGGCAAATTGCCCCAAAATTACACAATAAAAAAAAAACACCTTAGGTGTCAACAGTGGGAATACAAATAGCAGGTTTTTTAAGCGGCAAAAAAGTCGGCTTTCCTGATTTCTGAAAGCTCAATTCTGGCTACAACGCCTTCTTTTCCGTTTTTTATAACTATATCACCCTCTAACCGGCGATTTTTATCCAGTTCAATGATAGTTCCATCCTTTAAATGAAGGACTATATCAATGCCTCTATAATTCACATATCTCTCAAGAACTTTTTTAAAATCAGGTTTTACGATTTCTTCCATTTTTTTTTACCTTTGAGGGGATTCGAACATTCAGAGTAACGGTACGAGTTGTACGAAGCTGAAGAACTTTTTTATGTCGCTAAAAATTTATTGGTCAAAACGAGGCTTTTGCAAAACGGTTGATTAGTACTTTTTGATTTCGCTTAACGCACCAATACATTCACGTGAAATGAGGATTAAAAAGACCTTTACCCGCAAAACCTGTTTATCTCCAAACGATCAGGAAAAAATTCGACGAAATCGGCTTTACTTTCTTTGATATCCGGTAAGGATTACTTAATCCGGACTGATACGATCCGGGATTACCGGGGATATAAATTCATGACCATTGCCAGACCAATCAAACTTTACATTGTACTGAACAGTCTATTTTTGACATTTCTGCTAATGGCTGAGGTTACCGGAAGTAAATTGATCTCTTCTTTCTCATTCACACTGACAATGGGTGTAATTCCATTTCCGGTAACATTCATAGTTACTGATATCTTAAACGAATACTACGGTCGGCGGGGTGTGCGTTATACGACTTTCCTTGGTATGACAATGATTCTTTTGGCGTATTTTCTGATTCTAATTGATTTACAAATCCCGGCAATTCCTGATTCTCCGGTTGACGATGTCTCGTTCAGAAAAGTTTTTGCTAATTCGGGAATGGTGATCATCGGGTCAATCACAGCTTATCTGATCGGGCAGTTGATAGATATCCAGATATTTCATTATATCCGGGTTAAAACTGAAGGAAGATTTGTCTGGCTGAGGGCAACAGGATCTACAGTTTTTTCACAACTAATCGATTCGTTTGTCGTGATTTTTATCGCATTCGGTCAAAGCCTTCCATTTGAACGTCTGTTTTCGATTTCAACTACCAACTTTATTTACAAATTATTTATTGCCATAGCAATTACTCCGCTCATTTATCTGAGCCACAAACTGATTGAAAGGTATTTGGGCGAGGATTCACACAAAATGATTCATGATGCAATTCATGAAAAAAAGTAAAAAAAAACCGCTTTATTTTACAAAAATCATCAACATAAGTGAACTTTTTTTTGCCTGATTTAATTGGAGTGCCCGGATTCTAAATGAATCGGGATCTTCAAATTTATCCGGATGGAAAATATGCCCCTATATCCCATAGAGATGCCAGGATCCCGGTCATCCCTTCCTGTCCCGAACCGATTTCTGGAAGATTTTAAGGCTCGTATAAAAGGTGGGAGAAGAGAAATTTATTTTCATTTTCCGATTAAGAGATATGGTCCATTGATAATGAGCGGGGCTCCTGGTAAAAGGGAAATTGAGAAAAAGCGCTTTCAGTATCCGGGGAGAGATAAAACGTTTCTACTGATCAGGATTCGGGACGAAAGTTCTTTTTCACAGGATCATTTATTCATGGCCTTTACTATCCGGTTCAAAATCGAATCTTTGTATTTATCGTCCTTTGGCATTTCACAATAGGCTTTCTTCAATTTTTTTTTGTCACATTCAATAAAAAATGAATAAAGAGAATGCATATACTGCACATTATCGCTTAACGCATAGTCGAGAACTGATTTCTTGACCAGTTTAAATCCGATTTGCCCGGAATTCTCTTCATCGATTCCTGACATATTTTCAAGCAGGATCACTTCACAATCGGGAGCATAATGTCTGTATTTTAATCCAGGACTGACTGGTGCCTGGTTTTCTGAAATTTTATTCTTTCTGAGTCGGGGAAGAAATGCCCTTAATTCTTCTTCAGTAATTTTTCCCGGACGCAGTAAAACAGGATCTTTTCCGGTCAGGTCGACTACCGTAGATTCAATCCCTATACCCGAATCCCCTCCCCGTAATATCATATCAACTTTTCCTGAAAAATCCGAAACAATATCTTCGAAGCGTGTCCCCGAGGGCTTCCCGGAAAAATTGGCCGAAGGAGCTCCGACAGGAACACCAGCAGTAGTGAGCATTCTAATTGCCGGCAGATAATCTGGAATTCTCACTGCAATAGTGCTTAGTCCAGATGTAAAAAGTGCTGCCTTTTTCTTTGGAAGTATGTAAGTGAGCGGGCCAGGTGAAAATTTTTCGATTAGTGGAATAAATTCTGGATCAACATGAGCAATATCGTATATCGCATCCGGATCTGGGACATGAAGAATGAACGGGTTATCAAGAGGTCTTTTCTTAATCCGGTAAATCTGATAACAGGAAGATTCGTTTTCAGCAGAACACCCGATTCCATAGACGGTTTCAGTCGGAAAAATCACGATCCCGCCTGCCCGGATACAATTCCCGGCCAAATCAGGATCTTCAGTGATTTGAGTTTTAATTTCTGCCTGTGTTCCTGCTTTCCTTGTCATCAGTAACGGAATTTACTTTCTCTGGCGTTTCAGAAGATTTATTGCTTTCGGCGGCTTTATTTGCAGAAATTTCCTGTTTCAATCTGTTTTCTGCAATTTCTTCATCAATCGTCTTGACCGCCGGGAGTTTATTGTTCACCAATAATTCCAGGTAATCGTTAATACCAGGATCATTGTCAGACAAAAGTTGCCAGAATGAAAATCCGCCTATTTTATATTTGCGAAGCAGATTCATTTTGTCTTCGAATGCTTTCTTGTTCATATAAAAAGCAACCCGGTCGCAACCGTTTGAATTATACCAGATACTCGGATCTTCATAAACTTTGTTTTCATGAATGTACATGAATTTGGTGAGATTAGTCCATGACCTGGACTTTTTATTCTCGCTGTATATTTTTGACATGTTCGTAGGCTGATATTCAGCACCGTGCATAGACCTGATCCGGTTTGCATCAGAAAAATAAACTGCTTTGGCCGGAGCCCGACAATTCAATGCCCAGTCATATCCGTATGTAGGAATAGCCATGTAGAGTTTATACGAAGGAACCCGCGTTTTTGCATATTCAATAATACTTGCTATCCATGCGTTAGGCGCCTGGGGACCTGGTCCCGGATTTCTGTATTTGCGGGGATGAAGTTCATAAGCCATAACCTTGATCCTGTCAGCATATTTAGCCAGGAATTCATAG
>JAIOQL010000161.1 GCA_021413405.1 Leptospira sp. | reverse complement strand
TGCAGATAATTTGAACAAACTGATTGCAGAAATACAAAAAAGATCCTCAGCAAAAATCATTCTCACGGCAATTCCACTTACCAATGATCCCATATTGCAGCAGCGGATAGTCAAAAGCAACTCGTATGTGAGAAGTCTCTCTTCCAAATATACTGTTGCAGATATTGAACCTGAATTTGAGAAAGTTAAGTCAACGGTCCGTTTATATCCCATCAATGATAACATACATCCCGAGCCTGCCGGCTATGATATCATGGGAGATGTCTATTTCAAAAAAATTGCCGGGCTTTAGAATTCCGAGAATGTTCCTGTAACAACACCGGTTGCATATAATTCTCGAAATAAATCCTGTAGATTTTGCTCTGATAATTCAAATGTTTCAGCCGTCTTTTCTATTGCCTGTTGAAGTGTGCGACCCTGCTTTAAAAGGGAAACAAGAGTGAACTCAGCTTTTGATAATTCGCGAATATATAATTCAGAATTTTTTTTATGTAAAATCAGAAATTCATTTTTATTCCATTCAATTTCTTTTGCGATTAAAGGATCATCTTTCCTGTTTTTCCAGAATGGGTATACGGACACATTATTTGATATTAATTGGCAGGAACGGTTGAATTTAAGGCGAAGTTCTTCCGGATCTTTCAATTTCGGCTGGACTGGAATCGAAAGATCTTCTTCGCCATGAAAAACATCGTGAATAATTAATTCGAAATCCGCAAGTACACCGATAAACAATATTTTCCCGAATTCAATACGTAAAAAATCCGGAAAATTTCTTCCATAGTTTGAAAGATTATACGAAATAGAATCGTTTGCTCTGATAAATTTTTCGCATGCTTCGAAAAAGTTTGCGTCACCAAGAATCCACCAGATCGTTTCATAAATTTCAGACAATGCTTCCGATAACCTCGCAGGGTAGGCCTTTTCATAGACTTCCAGGGAAGCGGATACTGAAAGTTTTCCGCCAGGAATGATCAGACTACCTAGGTTTGAACGGGAACCCGTCCTGATGGCTTTTGAAAATAGATTTTGGATTTCCTTAAGAGACACTAATGAATTTCCGTTTTATTTTTTGCGCCTTGGCTGCTTCTTTTTCAAGATCAGTGAAATCCGGGATATCTTCGTCCCATTCGATCAGTACGGGAACTTCTGGTATTCTGGAAATAGCGGATTCAAATAGTTTCCATACGTCATGCGAAATTGGATTAGAGTGGGTATCGAAAAGATAATCTCCCATGTCACTGAAGCCGGCCAGATGAATTTGCGAAACGGATCTGGCGCTGATCCCGTTTAGAAATGCTTCAGGATTGAAATCGTGATTTTTTGCATTTACGTAAACATTATTTATATCAAGAAGAATTTTACATCCCGAAATCCGCGAAATTTCGGATATGAATTCCCATTCCGTAAATTCCTGTTCAGAAAAAGATAAATAGGAGGAAATGTTTTCCAGAACAAATTCTCTCTTCAGAAATTCCTGAACAACGCTTATATTTTGTATTATTATATCTCTGGACTCTTTCGTGAATGGAAAGGGTAGAAGATCATGCAAATTGAATCCACCTGACCGGGTCCAGCATAAATGGTCGGAGACTATGAATGGATCTACTCTTTTGATGAGTTCATCCAGTTTTTTTAAATATGCCAGATCAATTCCATCGGCACTTGCGATAGAAAGTGATACGCCATGAAGTGCTACCGGAAAATTCCTTCTGATTTTTTGAAGAACATCCAGAGGTCTACCAAAGGTGTCCATATAGTTTTCCGAAATTGCTTCAAACCATTCAACGGATGTCGATTGCATATCAGATAAATAAGGATAATGCTGGGGACGCAATCCAACGCCGGTTCCTGTAACTTGCTTTGTTTTCATAATTAGTAATTCAATATTCTCTTTGTGATGAGTTGATTTATGAAAGATTTTTTTCTTTCAGCCATTCCGGATTATACATCTTTGACAAATATCGGACTCCTCCATCGCAAATAAATGTCAGAACCCGTTTAGAGGTTTCCTGCTCCCTGCAATAACGCAAGGCACTTGCTACGAGTGTTCCCGAAGAAGAACCACAGAAGATCCCCTCTTTTTTCATGAGGTTCGTTGCGGTATCAAAACTTTCTTTATCCGAAATCGAGTATCCCTTTTTTATCCTCGAAAGATCTGCGAGAGCCGGAACCGTGTTTCCTCCAATCCCTTCTACAAAGTAAGAGCCTGGAACGCCTGGTCTCCCGGTATTTACAAATCCGGCCAGAACTGATCCCTCCGGATCTGCCAGGATCAATTCAAGTGCAGGAGCGACTTTTGAGAAGTATCTTGAAAGACCTGTGACGGTGCCTCCAGTTCCAACTCCAAGAACTATTGCGTCTAACGCATGATCCATCTGTTCCCAAATTTCCGGTGCAGTTGTTTTTTCATGGATCAAAGGATTCGCAGGATTGTTAAACTGGTTCACGTAAAATCCCTTCGGAATTTCGGAAGCAATTCTTTCTGCCATTGTCTGGAAATTTTCCGGATCTCCTTTTCCTGCCGAAGTTTTTGTTATGATAACATCAGCACCGAGAGCCCTTAGATTTATTATTTTTTCGTCACTCATTTTATCCGGGATTATAAGGATTAGCTTATAGCCTTTTGAGGATGCAGCTTGCGCAAGAGCGAGTCCGGTGTTACCTGCGGTTGCTTCAACAAGTGTGTAGCCTGAAGAAATTTTTCCATCCGTTTCAGCTTTCGAAATCATGGAAAGCCCGATTCTATCTTTAATGGAGCCCATTGGATTCTGGGTTTCCATTTTTAGAAACAGCCTGCATTTTCCGGTATCAATGTTTTTTACTTCCACGACAGGTGTATTTCCTATCAGATCCAACACTGAATTTAAGGGTTTGGGAGGCGCCTGGATAAAATTTTGAGACATAGTCGAAGCAAACCAGATTATACAGTTTATTCGCAAGTAAATAATAAAATGAACTCAACTATATTTACCGTTTGAACGAAGATTATAACAGGATGAAAATTCAGAATACCAATCAGGCAAACGGACCGGGGCGGGACGGGAATTTGAATTACATTGGACATGGACAACTGGAAAGTTCTCCGGCTTCAACGTCTGTTATGCATGTAATTTCTCATGAGCTTGGTCACGTTGCTGAATTCAAGGCTGAAGCGATACGCGACAACGCTGATATCCGGAGTCTCGATGTAAAAATAGATTATGAATTCAGAAATGGGAAGCTGGTTGCAGTCAGCGGAGAAACGAAAGTTACTTCGCAGAAACGTCCTGAAAAAGAAAAGAGTCCGGAAAAAATTGAATCCAGCCCGGATGAAAAAGAAAAAAACAAGTTATCTGAGACGGCAAAAAAAAATAATTCCGGGGAAACTGGAACTGAAGTCCGCAACCTCGAAATGAGATTGAAGCTGATCGATTCAGAATTATCTAAACTTGAAAAGAAGGATTACTATTCGAATCCATTCGAAAAGGATATTTCAGAAAAGAAAGAGGCTGAAAAGATAGAAAAACTTCAGGAAAACAAAAGACGGCTCGAGCAGGAAATTTCACAGACGAAAATGAAGGAATTGATGGAGCGGTCCGGAAAACTTCTCAAGGATATATCAGAAAAAATTTCCAAAAATGCAATGGATATTGTTTCACTCGGAATTGAATCAAAAACCGGCGCTTCAGTAGATCTCTCCATTTAATCAATCACCCTCGATAACAAAATTAAAAGGAGCAGACATTTGCATCCCTGTGTTGTCTTTTGCTGTCTGATCTATTTCGAGAATATGGAAAGGATAATTGCTCAAAGAATCGAATAAACTGTCATTCGATAGATCCAATGATTCCGGTCCATTTCCGGAACATCCCGTAGCTTTGTCTTCTGAGAATGAAAGAGTCGGAACATGATTTGAATCAGACCAAAAATAAGACGCTTTCGATATGGCTGCTATAGGAGGTGAAATTCTCCTCAAACTGATTGCACCAGGAGTGGTCACAATGTCCATGGGCCTCGTGAAAATTATCCTTATATTGTCAGTCTGTGTATCGGTGCCACAGGGAGCATTTCCTCCCCGGAATTTGTAGTTTATGGGAGACAGAACCGGCTTGTTCAAATCCCAGAAGCAATCTGTAGAGCTCCAGTGGCCCACCAGCCATATTGCCTGCCGATGCAATACCGGTGAAATCGAGATTGCATTCAGAACCGAATTTTTATCCATCAGTTCACTGAATTCAATGTAAACCGGACTCCCGTTGCATACGTTAACTGCCGATGCTGAGCCGGTTTTAATATTCTGAAGATCATCCGGAATGATGCCGCAGGAATCTCCATCATTATTAATTTCAAAGTCAGCACCACAGGATGGACAGGTGATATCGGGTGGAGTTGTATCAGGACTTCCAACAACAAACGAACCGGTTTGCTGCTGATTCATAGGTTCTGTAAATTGAATGACTACGGGGGTTGATACCGGGTTTCCTTCACAAGCATTCGAAATTACAGAAGATATAATATCCGCAAATATTCCGGAGCCGGACGCGCATACACCAATAGTTCCGGTTGCAATCATTATTGATGAGATTCCGGGAAATCCGCCAGATGATGCAGTTTGAAAAAAAGTGGATAGAGGTGATTGTAGCCTGTTTCCGGCTAAATCGGATGCATTGCCTGAAATCGTTAATTTATATTGAGTGTCCGGCTGAAGTGAATGAGATGCCATAAAACGCATCGCAGTTGCCGATATCCATGAAATAGAACCCGAGACTGCGGGGGAGATCGAAAAATTTTCGCTTGTGACAACCTGGTTCATAGCTTCACTGAATATAATTTCAAAACTGGCATCTTTTCCTGTTCCGGAATTGTCAGTGCATGTATTGAGTAAGAAAGAGGAAAATATTGTATCATCCATCCCCGCATTACAGCCCCCGGGTCCGGAAATTATATCCGAACGTATATCTGAGACCCGGGGTGGAATATTGTCCGTTGTCCCTGATCCGTTTCCTGTTGTAAAAAAACTGATGAATTCATTCACGAGATTATTTCCTGCAATATCCTTTGCCAATGTACTTATGCTGATTTTATACTGGCGGAACAGCTCCAGGTTGATCGAGGGAGTAAAAAGAAGTTCTGAAGCTGATGGCCAGGAAAATATTCCTTCGATGCCCGGATTGATACTGAATGCAGACGCAGTCGCTTGCCTGTTCATCGGTTCATCAAAACGCATCCTTAATTTTATCCCCGGATTATTGCTGCAAACATCCGTTGTAAAATTTGGAATAGAAGTGAGTCCGGAACCGGCGCAAACAGGAGCAGCATCGGCGAATAACGGTCCCGTAACGTAATCCATGTCTGGCGGATCGGACTCATTCCCGGGAGTAAATGAAAAGAAATATCCCGAAAGTCCGTTCCCTTCCATATCTTTTGCAGATACGTTCAGACTGAAAGTGTAGGTAGTTTTTTGCCATGGCGCAGAAGGTATGAATGTCAGCCTGCTGGAAGTGCTGCAGGTTCCCGTTGATCCGCACTGTGGGTGAGAACTTGTGGACCATGTCTTAGTTCCCGTTATAGGATGAGAAATACTCAGAGCAGAATTTACAGATGCTGCATCCATGTCCTCGCTGAAATCGACGAAAATAGAAGTGTCGAGGGCGGGAGGAACGAGACTTGTGCATACGCCTGATTTGTCGCTGATACCCCAAATGGCGTCAATCGTACCTGCATAAATTCCCGGGATACAACCGGTACCTGTATCGATGAGCCCATCCTGAAAAACTACTTTCGGTGACTTGTAGTCGGATCCGACTGTAAACGAAAACTCAAAGTTGTCGCCTAACGCATTATCAGAGATGTCAGAAGCATTTCCGGAAATTGAAACTGTGTAGGTGACTGAATTCTGCCACGAAGTATTAAGAGCCTGTCCCAAAACCTAACTCAAAGCCATGCGCATTAGAATAAGAGAACAGACCATATTACAAAGTGCAAGATAATTTTCGGATTTTCGTTCCCAGCATGTCTTAATACCTCTGAAGTTGTTTATCCATGAAA
>JAIOQL010000160.1 GCA_021413405.1 Leptospira sp. | reverse complement strand
GAGCCGTATATTGATCCTTTCAAGGTTAGTTCCCCTCATTCTGAAAAAGAAGGATATTTAATTACCTCTCCTGAATATTCTCTAAAGCAAGTTCTTTCTTCCGGGGCTGGTAAAATTTTTGAGATTGCTCATGCTTTCCGTTCGGGTGAGAAGGGAAGACTTCATACAAAAGAATTCTTAATGCTGGAATTTTATCAGGTGAACGCTGATGAATTTGCGCTGATGGATTTGTGCATAGAACTTTTTACCATTCTGGCGGCGAAATTTCACACTTTTTCTTTTCATCCCGGTAATATACGCAAAATAAAAATGGAAGAATTGTTTGTTTTACATTCCGGAAAATCTTTCTCGCGGAGTGATCTGATCCTGACGCTTGAAGAAAATAAAATTAAGCAACCGGTAGAAAGTCTGAAGTTTACCTATGACGATTTATTTTTTCTTGTATTTCTCAATTTAATAGAGCCGGGCCTGGAGGAAGGACCACTTTTTATTTACGATTATCCCCCAGAACTTGCTTCATTATCCAGAATCGAGAATGGAAGAGCCCGAAGATTTGAAATTTACTGGAAGGGAATTGAATTAGGAAACGCTTTTTATGAACTCACCGATCCGGAAGAGCAATTTCAAAGACTCCGAAAAGAACAGGATTTCAGGAGAGAAACCGGGAAAGAAGTTTTTGAAATTGATCCGATGTTCATTTCCGCTCTTCACCGGGGAATTCCGGATGTATCAGGAATATCCATTGGCCTTGACAGACTTTTTATGTTGCTCCTTGGTCATGAGGATCTGCGATTTATCAGTCCGTACTTTGAACATGAAATTTTGTAACATTCTTCACTGAGAAAAATGGGACGTCATAAGTTAGAAATATAAGATCAGTTGACATCCGTCTAATCCGTGTCATCAGTGTTCTAATTTAACAGAGTTCCTATGAAATATATACGATATGCGATTTTGATTGTTGTCTGTAACGGGTGTTCCGTTGGCGGTTTTTTTGATAAGCCTGCACCAAGGCCGGTAAATTTTATTGAACCGAATATACCGTCACCGGTAGAAAGAATTTCCGAGACTCTTGCTAAGGCATTCACCAAACAACAG
>JAIOQL010000159.1 GCA_021413405.1 Leptospira sp. | reverse complement strand
CACCAATGTTTTTTCCGCCGTTAGGGGTTCTCCACGGAACTCTTTGCGTTCTACATAGGTTATTTCAAACAGGGAGTTTTGGAGTGTTGCGTTTGTGTTCGCATTCTCATCGAGAAAGTTATATGGAAGATCTTGATCCTGAACCTTGTCGAAATCAAAGTATATTTCATGTTCACCGGCATCGACGAAAGTCAGGCTGATTTTGCCTTCCCAAACGCCGGCTCTGACGAATCGCGCAATAATTATCTTTTTCCGTTGTACTGCTTTTTTGCTACTGGCTTTGTCGCTAATATTCCGGAGAGGTTTTGAAAGAATCGGGTTCAAAATGAATACCAGAATTGAAACTACCAGTCCAATGTTCTTCCATATTCTACTCGGAAACTGATATATAGTAAGGTGCATCGACAATCCCTGTATGGACAAGTGTCCCCTAAAGCGTCACAAGCTCAATGATCGTTTTGAAAGAAAAGCGTAGACCAACCTTTATCAATTGAACGATTATTTTATTGCTTATTCACTCACGTAGTCATTGTGGCTCGCTCAACCCACTATGGTCGAGTTCACGACAAAGTCATACAAACCAAAAATTAATAGTTCCGACAATTAGTTTGGCAGAAGTTTTTAAAAAATAAAATTTTTACCGCATCGGGCCCAAACTTCGTTTAACACAGCCTCACCAATATCGATGCAACAACAATCAAAACCACTACAAAAGACCCAGGGTAAACTTTTTCTTCCGGTCAAAAATCTCTTCAGCAGTTTCTTCTTTCACAAATTCGTCCGGTTTAACTTTAAATAAAGTCTGTCCTTTCATGACGATTTTTCCATCAGAATCCTGAATCAGGCTTTTCACAATCGTCCCGCTAAATGGAGCGGAAATTTTATTGAACATTTTCATAACTTCAATGATGAAAAGCGGTTGCCCGGCGTTGAAATGATCCCCTTCCTGAACCAGGGTTGGAAGATTCGGTGCTTCTTTGGAATAGAACATCCCGCCCATCGGGGCAACAATTTCGTCTGATTTTGCCTTTGGTGGAGAAGCAAGAAATTTTATCAGTGCGTCCCTTTTTTCGGGAATCAGAAATTCATCAGGAATAATTGCATTCAGGTTTTCATCGCAGCCGAGTGCGAAGAAATTTGATATTATTCCTATTTTTGGAATGAGCAATAGCAATTCGAGACCGACCTGAAATCCGTTATGCGAGGCTTTGACTTTCTCCCAGAGTGCACTGTTAATTTTGCCCGGTGACGGATTCTTGCCGGAACCGATTGCTGAATCCCAGAATTGAAAGTTCTCTGACAATCCCGTCATCCGTTCCAGACTCGAGTAGAAGTCTATTGCATTGTCCAGGATTAATTTGTCATGATTCCAGATTTTTTCTGAAGAGGGCTTAACCGGGTTATCCTCAAGATTCAGATAAAAATATAAATCATTTATGACATCGATCGGGTTTCTTATCCAAACTGGTTTTCCGGAAACAATCTTCCAGGAAAAATCATTGTGAAAACCCATGAACCCTGCAAGCACATGGGGAGATTGAAACAATCTTTCAAGCGGGCGGATTATGAGTGTGAGTTTGTTACCCAGTATTTTTTTTGCATCCGGGCTTTCTTTGAATACCTTTGCGATCGTCTCTTTCCAGGCAATTTCAAGATCTATATCTTTTATTTTGGATTCAACTGATCCGACTGCGGCTAGGTACGACATCATAAACCTTGTAGAAGGCTTGAACATGACGTCTTTTCCCAATATCCAGTTAATCAGTCCATAATGAACCGGGATATTTGTCTGCAGATCATTTCCCCGAAGTTCTGTTTTCCTGAGTATATCGCCTAACCTCTCCAGATTTTCTTTCCTGGAATCTCCGTGGCTCACAATCAGCGCGATGTTAGAATCATAAGCCCCGGCAAGCCTGTAATGAATGAAAATTCCAGTGTCCGGATTCCGTACTCCAATTCCCTGATCATCACGAATTTCATTCTGGGATGGAGGTGACCAGTTTTGGATCAGGCCACCGGCATGAGGCTGAAGACTATGATTTGTTGCATTGACCCGCACTTCTCCACCGGAAATGTGCCGTACAATTCTTTCCGGTTTCGGTACTTTTTTGCCATAGAGGGAAATCAGAGCCATTGCTTCGATCAGGCTTTCGACTATAAAAAATTCATTTTTATTCTCAGGATTTACAAATTTTAATTTGTAAGCCATTTCCGTTACACGGTGCTCCACTTGTATCCTGGTATTCATTTCCATGAAAAAATGGTTTGTGCCTTCTACAATCGACTCAAAGGTTGAGACACTGTTCAGCTTTACCGCGGAACCGAACCTTTCCGATTGCTCTTCCATTTCAAGAAGCACTTTCAGATCTGCTTTCAGAATTTCTGCGCGATTCTTGTTGCTTGTTTCGGAAATTTCCTTTTCCATGAGTTCTTTCGTAAAGGAAATCTCGAGAAGTTTTTGTTCATGCATCTGGAGTGAGCAATCTCTTCCGCCTAACGCAAGACTCCATTCACCGTTTCCAATGAGCTGGATCTCATTATGTCTTGTGTTTTCAATATTCAGTTCAATCAGGAAATTCCTGTTGGAACCGGTTCCGGTGACTTTGGATTCTGCGAGAATTTCCATAACCGCATCCTTAACTTCGGAAACCTTTCCAACGACCCTTTGCCCTTTTCCACCACCACCACCTATGTATTTGTATCTGATCCGGTTTCCTGAAAATTTTTTCCAGATCTCTTCTGATCTGATTTCCGCTTCCACCTGCAAATCCTGGATAGAAATGATATCAATTGTTGCTCCATAGGAAAGCTGGAGAAGGTCTTCCGCATTGTCCTCCAATGTCCTCTTGCTATCGAAATTAAAAACAAGTTTATTGTCCTTTGCCAGTTTGCTGAGAGCTGCCTGATCAGGATGTTTTCGCAAAAGTGCGAGGGAAGATATATTATCTACACCCGGAGTAACGGAAACTCCCAGTTTTCTGGCCAGCTTTTTCGCTTCATCTTTTGCTCCTGCCTGTTTTGCAACATACGAAGAAGGTCCCATAAAAGTGAGTCCTGATTTCTCTATTGCTTCGATAAATTCTGCATCTTCAGCCATGAATCCATAGCCTGCGAAAATATGTGTGTAACCGTTATCTTTCGCAATTCCCATAATTTGCTCTATCCGGGCAACTTTTTCCTCTTTTCCGGCACCCATATAATCCGGAACCCGGTGAATATTTTCCTGGAAACGGAATTTCCTGAGTTCCGGTGCATAAGCCATTGGATAAACTATGCTATCCTTTTCGGAAAGGAGAATTCCATATTCCCTGATCCCGATTTCATCAAAAACGTCCATCGCTTCTTTGCGGACAGGACCACGACAAACTATGAGGCATTTTATTGTTTCGAGACTGAATGAACTTATCCAGTTCGATTTGGATTCCTGAAACTTTATTTTGTGATTGTTGTTATCTATCATGGATTACTCAAATTCCCTCTGAACTCCGGATAATGGAGCCGGTTTATAATGATTTATCAGATACTGAAGATTTTTTCCCAAAACCTTTCTTGTATGACCAGGCATGATGATGCTTGAGACTGAACCAAGAGAAAGTGCTTCCTTAGGGTTCATCAGATCTTTTTCGTAACGTGTAGAAAGTTCAGCTAGTTTTGTATCGCGAATTCTTTTCGCTTCAGATTCTTCAGCACCTTTCTTGATATTTGCCGCATATTCCTTGTTGATTGCGGTAATTTCGTCCTTGTATACGTATTCTTTTCCGGCAGGACCCATAACTGCTATCCGTGCAGTCGGCAAAGTAAATACAATGTTAGCCCCAACAAAATAGGAATTAAATGATGCATAGGCACCTCCGAATGCATTCCGGATAATCAATGTCATTCTCGGAACCCGGAGATCGATAATTGCATCGAGAAGTTTTCTTCCTTCGAGCACTATTCCACCAGCCTCCTGTTCTCTACCCGGAAGAAATCCGGTTGTATCTTCGAGGAATATCATTGGTATGTTATAGAGATTTGCGAACCTGACAAATCTTGCACCCTTTCTGGCTGCTGCAATATCAATCTGCCCGGAACTCACCGCCGAATTATTTGCGAGGAACGCGACAACCTGTCCTCCAATCCTGCCAAATGCAGTGACTATATTCCGGGCTCTTTGTCCTTGCACTTCAAAATAGGCCCCATGATCACAAATCTGCTGCAGATATAGAGTGATGTCAAATGGTGTATTGAACCCTGTAGGTGAATTGAAAGTTTTACGGAATAGAATATCTTCATCAAATGTATAACGGTCGATCGGATCTGATGTGGCATGGTAAGGCGGATTTGTATAATTATTATCCGGAAGATAAGACAAAAGCCGGAGTGCCGTTCTGAGAGATCCCAGTTCATCCGGTGTAATGATATCTACAACACCGCTTTGCCCGTGGACTTTGGGGCCACCGAGATCATCCGCGGAAATGTCCTCACCCAGAACAGATTTCACGACTCCAGGACCGGTTAATCCAAAAAATGTATCTTCACATTGGATCATGAAAGATCCCTGCCGTGGGAGATAGGAACCTCCCCCAGCATTGAAACCAAACATAAGCATAATGCTTGGAACAACTCCTGAGATTTTTCTGAGTGCACAGAATGCTTCACTGTATCCGTCAAGCCCACCCACTCCTGCCGGAACATATGCACCGGCAGAATCATTCATTCCAATGAGTGGAATCCCGTGTTCACCTGCCATATAAATTAACCTGGCAAGTTTACTCCCATTTGTCGCATCCATTGAACCCGCACGCAGGGTGAAATCATGACCATAAACAGCAACATCTCTTCCTTTGATGGAAAGTACACCGGTGACAATGGAAGCACCGTCAAGTCCGGGTCCCCAGTTCTGATAAAATATGTTCGGTTCGGAATCTGTGAGCACCCGGATCCTTTCCCAAACGGTCATTCTGTTTTTGGAATGCTGGACAAGAATCCGGTCTGTACCACCACCCAACGATGGCTTTTCAAGCAGTTCCTGACCCATTTCGAGGACATTGTCATAAATTCCGGTTTTAGCCGTTTTTTTTGAATCGGTCTGAACAGTCAGGTCGGTTTCGGAAAAAGGGTTTTCCAGGGAGAAGGATTTACTTTCCATCGTTAGCTCTCTTTTAAAAAAAAACTATCACCAGATTTACAGGGAAAGGATAAAAGAAAAGTTATTTTTGAGCAAGAGCTTCGGGAAGAGAATTATAAATATGGAACAATGATGTCATTTCAACAAGATCAAAAATCTTTACTACAGCCGGTCTGAGAGAAGATAGCTTTAAAGTGATGTCTTTTTCGTCGCAGACCTTAAGGGTTGTAACAAAGATGCGGAGCGCGGAAGATGAAATATAATCAACCTTTTCTAAATTGATTATCAGTACTTTATTGTTGAGTCCGGAAATAATCGAATTAAATTCTTCTTCCACCCGGTTGACAAAATGTACATCCATTCTTCCTGCAAAATGTATTATCGCAACATTTTCCTTTGTTTCAAATTTCAGTTCCATTGGTTGTTAAGATTAAGCATCAATGGAAAGAGTAAATTCTTTTTCCAATAATACATAATTAATGCCATCCTTCCAGGAATAGGTCACTTTATCCATTAATTTTTCCATAAGGAAAACGCCAAAGCCTCCCTTTCTTTCACCCTTCATGTTTGCATCCACGGAAGGATTTTTTACAAGAGATCTGTCAAAAACAGATCCTCTATCTGATATCAGGATTTGGATACCGGTGCTGGTAAAATTAATCGAACAATCGAAAGTAGGACTGATAGCATTTGAATCTTTGTAGGAATGCATTACTATATTTGTAGCTGCCTCGTCACACGAAAGAAGGATGTCATCCATCAGGAACTCGTCTAGTTCCTTGACACGGATTGTATCAAAAACAAAGTCCCGGAATTTCGGGATTTCCCTGTTCTCTGCATAAAACGTTTTTGTAAACTGATAATCGTCGTTGAATTTCATAAGCAACACTGTAAAATCATCAAACTGTTCCGAACCGTCTGCAAAATCCTTTATGAGAGAATATAATTCCTCTACAATCACTTTTGCAGATTTA
>JAIOQL010000106.1 GCA_021413405.1 Leptospira sp. | reverse complement strand
TAAAGAAGAATTTTAGACCGTCAAATCCCGACTGGATTCAGTTTGATATTTTGTCAGAATATCTGGGTCTTTCCAAAACTGGTCTTTTTACGTTGCTTCTGGTGTTAGACATCGCCGGTTGGGGTGACCTTCTCGCGAAAAAATGCTATGCTCGTGGAGTTCCCCCAACCATCTCAGAATTTTCCTCGCACACTATGATGCGATATAGACTCCCGGTCGAGCTCCATCGAAAAATCCGTTTTCGTATCCGAAGATAGCTAGTGTAAAGACGGAATCACCCTTTGCTCTCAGTTTAAATCATTTCAACCAATATCTTATCAGATTTGATTCATCAAACATTCTTTTTGCTGTAATATAATTGTAACAATTTGAGCAGATATTTAGAATATAAATAAATAAGAAGGTAAATATGGCACTTCAACTAACAGAAACAAAGAAAGGTATTGAAAGAAAACTGGAAGTGAGACTCGCTGAGAATCAGTTTGAAATAGAGCAGACTCTGGCTCTGAGATACAATGTATTCAATCTGGAAATGGGCGAAGGGTTACCTCAATCGTCCTCAACAAGAAAAGATAGAGACGAGTATGATTTTTATTGCGAACATCTGATCGTTATGGATAAAGCAAGAGATAATATGATTGTAGGAACATACAGAATTCTGAACCGCAAGACCGCAAAAAAAAATATTGGTTTTTATTCTGAAACTGAATTTGACCTCAGTAAACTATATGAACTCGAAGACGAGGTTGCAGAAGTCGGAAGAAGTTGTGTTCACCCTGAATATAGGGATGGTTCGGTAATCACTTTGCTTTGGGCAGGTCTTGGGGAATACATGATGCAAAATAACGTGAGATATCTCATGGGATGCGGATCAATTCATTCCACTGATCCTGTGATGGCCTCAGAGGTTTATGCATTTCTCCGGGAAAAAGACGGGCTGGCAGAAACAAAGTTTGAAGTTATGCCTCTCGACATAAACAAAATTGAAAACTTTGATACGAATTTTGCTATTAATGATATCAAAGAGACAACGAAAAAAATTCCTCCTCTCGTCAAAGGATATTTGCGCGTAGGTGCAAAAATTTGCGGAACTCCTGCATTGGATAGAGTTTTCGGGACGACCGATCTGTTCGTACTATTTGATCGGAATGAAATAGACAAAAGATATGGTGAAAAATTCTTAAAACAGGATTAATTTTCCGGTTTTCACGGGGAAATCCGGAAAATGCAATGATATTTCGGGAAGTAAATGAATATGCCTGCAAATGAAGAAATCGATTATGAGCATCCTTCGAGAAATGACCAGATTCGTTTCTACTCTATTACATTTGGTGTTGCACTTCTCATAACCATAGGGTATTTCTTCGGGATGCCCTCCTATTATCTTGGATGGATTGCATTTTCAGTTTCTGCATTTTCTGTCGCCGGAAATGATGCGATTCAAACGGTAGGAACATTTATCGAAAGTAAACGGGATGTTCACTGGTTTCCGAAAGTCGCGGTTCTTTGCATTGTTCTTATTTGTGTCCATGTCTATGGTTGGATGACAGATCAATCGGAAATCCATTTTCACCGTTTGGATTCATTTCCGGAAGAAACTAATTTTAATCTTTTACAGCTCCTTGCCCCCATTGTTCTCGTGATCATCACCAGGATGAAGGCACCCATCTCAACAACATTCCTGATCCTCGGACTGTTTGGTGTGAGTGCGGTTGTTATATGGGGAATTATTTTAAAAATATATCCGCATTAATACAAAGATTACCATGTTCCGGATCACAAGAGAGAAAAAATCTGGTCAAGACTTCAATGGTTTTCAACTCTTTATCTCTGGATGGCGTGGTTGCTCCAGGATACAGCAAATATTGCAGTTTTTATTCCAAGGAAATTAAATTTATATGAACTGGCCGGAGCCCTGGGTCTGATCACTCTCGCATTGGCGCTTATCGTAAGAACAAATGGAGGAACGATACAGGAAGTTGTCAGTGAGAAATCAGATATTAAATGGTCAAAAGCTGCAACGATTGTTGACCTTGTGTATGCATCGGTTCTGCTTGTGTTTCAGAGATGGAGTAAAATGCCAATGTCTACTACATGGGTTTTTCTCGGGCTTCTCGCAGGCAGAGAAATTATATTGCATGTTTCTACATTCAGGGATCTTCCCTACCTCGATACTTTCCGGAAAGTTGGCAAAGATGTGATGCTTGCTTCTCTAGGAATTGCAGTCAGTATTTTTATTTTTATTCTTTCTTCCTATATTTATCCAAAGACCGACTCAAAAATTAATTTTTTGAATGATTCAAAGGCAAAATCCGAAAATACACTAAAACCCGTTCCATTTCCTTCCGAACTAATTCCCACGAGGAATTAACTCTGAAAGGCTGGTATGAATTTTCTGCCGCAGATGATTTCCGGAATCCGGAAAATATTTTTCAGAATTGAATGATTGTGCGATAGCCATTGTAGCGGAAATTTGAGCGCGGCCGGTAGGAAGACCGGATCGCCCAGCCTTTTAGCTCCGTGCGGGGTACTTAGAGCCTGTCCCAAAACCTAACTCAAAGCCATGCGCATTAGAATAAGAGAACAGACCATATTACAAAGTGCAAGATAATTT
>JAIOQL010000105.1 GCA_021413405.1 Leptospira sp. | reverse complement strand
CCTTGAAACAGTTATTAACGGTAAAACAGGGGTATTTTTCAAAAACCAGACTGCGGATGAATTGAACAGGGCGATTGCAATATCTGAAGAAATAGAGTACAAACAATCTGATTTTCAGAAGAATATCAACCGGTTCACGGAGGAAAAATTCATAAATGAAATCAGAAAGGAGGTCGATCTTCTGATTAGACGGAAATCACTTTAGAGGAAATGATCATTGATTGTTGTTCACAGGCTTAACAAAAGCGAAATACTAATAAATGCCAATTTGATCGAATCAATTGAAGCAAATCCCGACACAGTAATAACGATGACGAATGACAGGAAATATATCATCAGAGAAAATGTATCTGAACTTATGGATAAAATAATAGATTATCACAAAAAAGTTTTTCAATTTCCTTTTAAAATTACAGGGGAAAAGGAGATTTAATAATCATGGATATAGCCACACTTATTGGAATTGGCTCGGGGCTCGGGGTTTTATTGATGGGGACACTTGCCGCCGGTCTGAATCCTCTAACTATCATTGATATACCTTCTATCTTTATTACGTTTGGAGGAGGGATTGCCGGGACAATTCTTTCAGCCCCGTGGTCCTCTACCATTAGTATAATCGCGGTAACAAAGAAAGCATTCCTGAGTCCGAAATTTGATATTCCGGGTCTTATCACAACTCTTGTTTCCTTTTCGGAGAAAGCGAGGAGAGAAGGTCTTCTTGCGCTCGAAGATGATGTTAACGAATTGCCGGATGAATTTTTGAGAAAAGGGATCCAGCTTGTTGTGGATGGAACAGACCCGGAGCTTGTGCGGAATATTATGGAAACAGAAATGACCAATATTGCGTCAAGACACAGTGGAGGACGTGCCTGGTGGGATACGTTAGGCGGTCTTGCTCCCGGATTCGGTATGCTTGGCACACTGATCGGTCTGATAGCGATGCTTCAGAATATGGGTGGCGGGGATCCGAATGCTATTGGAACTGGTATGGCAGCTGCTCTTATTACCACTCTCTACGGATCATTCATTGCAAACATGTTTGCGATCCCGCTTGTGAAAAAACTCGCTTCACGGAGTGAAGACGAACTAATGATGAAACAGATTATGATTGAAGGAACTCTTTCTATTCAATCAGGTGATAATCCAAGGATTGTTAAAGAAAAGCTCTCCAGTTTTCTATCTCCTTCTGAACGCGGTGTTCTCAAAGACGACGGCGATAAATAAGCGATATGGCAAAAAAACAAAAGTGTCCGGATTGCATTCAAAAAGTAGCGGAGTATATGCTTACCTATGGAGATATGGTAACGCTGCTTTTATGTTTTTTCATCATGTTGTATACAACAGGAAAAACCAATTCACGGGAAATGCAAATCATACTTTCCGTTTTCAAATCCACAACCGGTTTCTTTGATGGAGGACAAACCCTTTCAAAAGGAACACTTGAAGAATATGGAATGAATATTGAATCACTTCCTTCCCAGACAACCGGTCGTGCACTCTCGAAAGCAAGAAGACAGGCTACAGAAGTTTTCAAACCCGAAATTCAGACAGGAAGAGTAAGGGTTTCTGAAGATGAGAGAGGGCTCGTAATCTCTCTCGCAGGTGCTGATTATTTCGGTCCTGGTTCGGCAATTCTGACACCTGCAATAAAAGATACATTGAAAAAAGCCGCCGGGTTAATGAAAAATCTCCCTGGAAGAGAAGAAAGACTATATCTGAATAATTGGGATCTGGCTGGCGCTCGGGCCATTAATACAACAGTATTTTTAATTAATGTCGGCAGACTTGATCCAAGCTGGTTCCAGGCTGCTAGCTATGGATCTTATCGGCCTCTCGCAATAGAGGATAAAGGCAGCCCGGAAGCTAAAGCATTCAACAGGAGAGTTGATCTTGTTATACTTACAGAAAAATCTGTTAAAAGAAAATCTTCTGAAAGTAATTATGGACTTCCAAAAACAAAAATTCCAAACACAGAAACCGGCGTAGAGGGTGAAAATTAATTTCGAATCCAAAAGTAAATTAGTATGACACCTGCTGAAAAAGATTTGCGTCACCGTCTTGCATTTGAACTTGCAAGATATTTTCTGTTACATTTAAGAGAAGAGTTAAAAAAACCGGCAAACGTTTCGGATTATATCACAATTGAAGGTGTTTCATTCCGTAAAATCACAGAGGATATGATTGAATCCCTGAACCGGCAGTTTCCGGAATTGGAGAAATCTGAGCAGCCAAAACTGAACATTTTCCGGAAATGGTGGTCGGAAAGGGATCGGACATTTTTCCAGAATCCTACTTCTGATTATGACGGGACAACATTTAAAAATAGTAATCAGGCCTTCCTTTTTAAAATTCTGGATATTAAATACCGCAATCCGGAATTCAGAAAAAAATTTGAAGAAAACATGCAAAAGACAAGCAGCACAATGCGTGCGCAAGGAAGACCTTTTGGCATCGAAGTGATCTTCAGTGGCGAAAGTGAAATGTTCCTTATTCTGTATGATCTGATTAAAGAGACCGATCTTCCTGTTGAGGAATGTCACAAAATTCTTTACGAACAGAATTTTTTCATGTTTAAAACCGGTTACCATGTGGTTGATTCTGAACTGAAAGATTCCTTTAAAAAAACTGACGAAATCCTGAAATCAATACTGCCGGAGAATATTGCAGATGAAATAAGAAACAAAGGAAGAGTTGAGCCAAAACTTCTTTCATCTGTATCCATCATGTTTTGTGACCTTGTCGGATTCACCGATATTTCTTCCAAACTTTCACCAAAGGAACTGCTCGCGGAACTCGATGAATGTTATACACATTTTGATAAACTTGTCAGGATTAACAGACTGGAGAAGATCAAAACAATAGGCGACTCCTATATGTGCGCATCCGGTTTGTTTGATAATTCTTTTTTGCACGCAGTAGATGCAATACTCTGCGGACTTAAAATCCAGGAATTTATGAGAAAATATCAGAAAAGCCAATCCAGAAAAGAACGTCCCAGCTGGAAAGTGCGGATCGGTATAAACACAGGCCCGGTTGTCGGGGGGATTATTGGAACGCACAGGTTTAATTACGATATATGGGGCGATGCTGTTAATATATCACAGAGAATGGAGTCATCAGGGGAATCTGACAGAGTGAACGTATCGGCAGATACCATGGAATTAGGTATGAGTTTTTTTTCCTTTGAACCCCGGGGTAAAATTCATGTTAAGGGAAAAGGTGAACTGGAAATGTATTTCGTTACCGGAGTTAAACCGGAGCTTTCGGTTGATGGCAATGGACGTACCCCAAACCGGAAATTTTTGGCAAAATACAAAGAGACTGTCGGGAAAAACAGGAATTGATCTTAGTATTTCACAAAAAAAAAGAAACTAAAATAGAAAATAGAATTTAAAAATTAAAAAGTTTCCGAAAATAAATCTGAAAACCTATTTTTGTAACAGTATATTTATCAGAATTCCCGGTTATGATAGGTTCGGGTACAGTCATATTTAATGTTAGGAGAATCCAATGGGTGATGCAGAAATAGAAGACGAAGAAGGTGGGGCCCCCAGTGCGGAAACTGCCGGCACTTCCCCAATTATCAAATGGCTCCTCTATATTGCAGGTGCAATATTCGGATTGATCGTTGTAACAGTCATATCAATGTTCGTGGCTCAGAAAACAGCTACCAGTGTATTTAAACAGCAAAAAAATATTGCCCTTGTAAAAGCCCCCCCTCCTCTTGATGTATATACTTTTGTTGATGAATTCCGTATAAATACAGCCGATGTCGGCGAGGCTCACTTTATCAAGATGAAATTGGGTCTCGGTGTTGACAAAGGTCAGCCGGCGCTAACCGCAGAACTTGCTGAACGGAATCCGCAGACGAGAAATATTATCAACCTGATAATTTCCCGGAAAACGAAGGATGAGCTAAAAACAATTACGCAACAGCTTGATCTTAGAGAAGAAATCAAAGCGCACATAAATCATATTCTGACAAATGGAAAAATCAAAGAAGTCTACTTTACGGAATTTATTGTGAATTAGATTTTCCTGCGGGATTGTTTTTTCGATTTGATTTATACTAAATTATTTATTTCCGGCTTTTTTAGTCAACCCCACCCTCGTTTAGGGTGGGGGGCGGGTTCGTGGGCCCGGCCGATTTTTTCGAAAAATACCAGAGATTTTCTATTTTGTAAAGCGGAATTTGGAATTAAAAATTACGCTTTAAGAACCGGTTTCCGTTGTAAACTGTAATTTATGAAAAGAATTTTAGGCGTTATTCCGGCACGATTTGCGAGCACCAGGTTTCCCGGGAAGCCCCTTGCTTTGATCGGTAATAAGCCGATGATTGAGTGGACCTACATCAATGCTTCAAAATCCAAATTACTTTCCGGATTAGTTGTAGCAACTGATGATGAAAGAATTCTCAGCGCTGTAAAGAAATTTGGCGGAAAAGCCATAATGACTTCTGTTGAGCATAAACAGGGAACTGATCGCATCATCGAAGCTGTCCAAAATGAAAGTGCGGAGATCATAGTTAATATCCAGGGTGATGAACCCGGGATCGAGCCTTCCCTGATCGATGGTGTGATTAAAACGAAGGTCGAACATCCTGAATGGGAAATGAGCAGCGCTGCTGTTCGGATCAGTGATAAAGCTGAGTATGGCGATCCGAATCGTGTCAAAGTGGTTTTTGACAGAAATGGAAAAGCAAACTATTTTTCACGTTCGCTAATTCCTTCCCAATTCAAATCACCATCGGATGTTTACAGGCATCTCGGAATTTATGCTTATGAAAAATCATTTCTGATGCATTACAATTCATTGCCAAAAAGTGATTGGGAAGAATCTGAATCGCTTGAGCAGCTGCGTGCAATTCAGGCGGGATATGCAATCGGCATTTATTTAGCGGAGCATGCCGGATTATCGGTTGATAGTCCGGAAGATCTGGAAGCAGTTCAAAAAGACTTTCGCTTGAAAGGTCTCATCAGATAATCCTACTCCAGTTGCAGATTCTTTTACCATTTATTTGTTATCCTTTGGTTTTATGTGTATGGTCATTATTATGCAATGTGAACGCAAATAGATTTGTCCTATTATTTATCCTGGCGCGGAAAATTAATATCCCGAAGCAATTAGTTCGTTTCGAATTTGCCGCAGTATGCAGGGAAATCTGTCTAATAGAATGATGAAATATTTTCTTATCATTTATGCGTTTTTATTTGTTTCCGGATGTTCAAAAAGTTATCCGGATGAAAAAACAATTGATTTCCTGTTACTTTTGAAGCTGATTCCAAAGCCAACCGTGGTTGCAACTCCGGTCGATGCAACTCCGTATCTTTTTGTCACGAGCGGATCCTACAATGGAAATCTGAAAGGCACGGCTGGAAACGGCATTGCCGGGGCGGATGCGATATGCGCAACAGAGAAAACAGCAAATTTTTCAACTCTTCCGGGAAATGCATCTGACTACAAAGCGATGATTGTAGATGGGACAAACAGGAGAGCCTGCACTTCAGCAAATTGTACAACAAGTGGTACCAGCGAAGGGATCAGCTGGGTGTTCAAAGCGAGCACTACTTATTATTTACCCGATAAAAGTGTGGTGCTGACTACGAATGGAAATGGGGTTGTTGTGTTACCAAATCTAACCACAGGTCTGACAAAGGCGTTTGATCCATCATCCAGTAAAAAATGGTGGACTGGATTAAATTTGGATTGGACGCTTTTTAATATTGACTACTGCACCGTATGGACGATTGGAACGACAGTTCCAAGTGCTATGGCAGGCATCGGGAATGAATTGGGACAGAATTCGATAAACGGTTCATTTGATGCGTGTAATAATCTTTATCGGCTAATCTGTGTTCGCCAGCAATAGCGTGTAACGGATTGGTTTTGATCTATAAATGAATTCGGATCAAAAATTAAAGTTGCGAATGTTGCAATTTTAAAAAATGGTTATCTTTTAATTAGAGTAGAGCCGTATGATTTCAGCGTTGTTGTCTTTTGCAATCATTAGGAATTTAGAATTAACCGTATCTATATCGGAGATTCTGAATCCATATGAATAAATATTAGATAAAATCAACGAAGTGCAGGAAGACCCGTCTATATTACATCGATTTAAATACGTACCAATTGTTCCGCTGACACCAATTAATAATTTTGCATTGGCCGCATCAATTACTAATGAAGGCCGAAATATGTTGATTTGACCGACTGAAACATCAGTATAGGTGCATCCTGTTAAATCGAGATTGCATCTAAATAAAGAGAGATAATCGTCCGCCCCGTTCAAAGACACATCGTCTGTAACAATTAGTAACTTTCCATTCAAAGAATCTATTTTCATAGAAGGATTAAGGCCGGATCCGGTTCCTCTTCCTGTTAGTGAGGAGACATCAGCGTAGCTACATCCTGTTCCATCTAATTCACATCGATATAAGAAAAGCATCTGATTCGGAGAACTTGTCCCTGCGATTAATATCTTAGAATTAATTGAGTCAACGGCTATGCTCATTGCTTGTGCCAACCCACTGCCAGATTGGTTTGTGACATTTTGGTAGACGCATCCTGTCCCATCAAGATTACAAATCATCAACCCTATATCATTAGAGCCAGAAGAAGCATTGTTTTGGGCGTATGCAATAATGAGTTTTCCATTGACCGAATCTATAGCTATGTACGGCATTACCACTGAACTCACAGGTCCGGGATTAGTTTGAGCAGAAGCGTCGGTAAAAGAACAATTGGCTCCATCTAAATCACAGTGTAGTATGAAAAGTCCACCGCTTGCGATTTGTCCTAAATCTCCAAAAACAAGAACCAATTTTGAATTTAAGGAATCTATTATCCCTATGGGAAAAAAATGAGCCTGAAAACTTAATCCTGAAAATGTATTTTGATAAGTGCAACCCGTTCCGTTCAAATTACATCGATATAAACTTAAACGCCTCGAACCATTTCCCGAATTGATGGTTTCATATCCATAAATCAAAAGTTTTGAATTCAGGTTATCAATGAGAACCCGGCCAAATCTACCGGGCCCAATATCTGTCACCGTCGGCGTTCCAGTCCCCGGCGGAGGGAGATTGACCACCGCAATCGAGATTATTGTGTTTGTGTTCCCAGTTGCGTTATTTGCCGTTATTGTATAATTCGTCGCACCTTGGATCGTAGTCGGTGTTCCGGAAATAATTCCGGTTGTTGAGTCAATGCTAAGTCCTGCCGGTAGTGCCGGGAGAACGGAGAATGTGATCCCCGTGCCTGTCACAGTTGGATTATTCGCAGGGATTGCGTTGTTTACCGTGTAGGAAGCTGCGGAACTAGAATAGGACAATCCAGTTGGTGGTGCAACGGAAGTTCCTGTCAGTGTTACCTGGTAATCAGGCACGTTTGGATCATCGCTTGGAATATTGATAGTAGCAGTTTTTGCTCCGGCAGTTGCGGGGCTAAATGTAATTGTATAGGTGGCTGAGGCGTTAGGCGCTACAGGAAAAGAAGGCTGTGTAACGGTGAAATCAGATGCATTGACTCCGGAGATGGAGACTACATTTGGCGCACCTGTTAAATTGAGGGCTTGTCCACCTGAATTCCGAATGGCAAAATTGATTGCAGTGCCTGATTGTGTCGGTGGAACTGCGGCGAAATTGTATGTACTTCCGGTTGGATAATATGTTGCGGAAATATCTAGGTTGATAACCGGATTTGCAGAAGTTGGTTGAGTGGCACAAAGAGTTGTTGGGGATTCTGCCGCGACGATCCCCTGTCTTTTTATTATTAACCAGTAATTAGTTTGGATAGCAGCCGAACCAACGGTGTTTCTATTTCCGTCGAGCACTACAAGCTGGCCAGCGCTGTAAGTTTTTTTATAAACTCTGTAAAGACCGACAGCATCTGTGGTTTGAACATAATAACCTGTGTCAGTAAAACTTTTTGCTGCAATCCATGCGGCATCTCTCGTTGTATCCGTGAGTGTTGCACCTCCGCGTGTATCATACATCAAATAAACATCAATATTCATCTGCGCAGTGAATCTGATATAATCAATTCCAGTAAAAAGTTTGTTGAAAGTGTCTGCTGTGCATCCTGCTTGAGATGTCAAATTTCCGTTGCAAGTGGATACGCCTAACGCACCCATAAATCCTAATGCTGCAAACGTTGTTGTGTTATTTGGCGATGAAGCTAATGGTACGACTGTATAAATCCTGTCTTTGTAGTATTGAAAACTTTCTCCGATCGTGATAAATTCAGCTCCACCGGATCCCTGGATCCCGGATGGGAAATCTGCAAGGATGCAGGCTGGAGCTGGTTGTGTGCCTCCGGAAACTGGAGCAGTTGCGGCAGGAATAAATGGAGTTAAATGACTTGTGAATGCAGAAATGATATGCGTCTCAGGATCATAGGTAACTTTCTCAACTGGTTTCCATGAATTAGAGGATTTATCAAAGTAAAAGACGTTAAAGTCTTCTGTTAATCCTTTCGCTTTTAGTTTTTCAGGATTATATTTATAGCGAATTTCTGCTTTGCCATTTACAAATTTGACCGGGTTATTGCCGGGACCAATTTCAAAGACTTTCCCTATCGGAATAAATATCGAATTTATTTTATCAGGCGTTTCCATTGTAGACGCCACGATTTGATCAGAACCGGCAGGCGAATTGGGGGGTAAAATGATTGAAGGGGTTTCAGTAATTTCCGTTACAGATCCTGCTAAAAATGATAGAATTGAAATGCTGAATAATGCATTGGAACGATGCTGGCTTTTATTCAGGCCGATGCAATTAGATAGCAATAAACAAAGTATCCAGAATGGTAGCAACTGAATTGATTTCACTTTGCTTTTCATGTTTTTATCAAAAAGTTTGCCATACTATCAAAACTTGCAAAAATGCGAATTTACCTGAGGGCGGAAAAGATTATTGACCAGAGTAATGCTTTTAGCGAACTTTGGTCAATAGAAAAAGTTACTGATATTCAAGTCTCCACCAGTCCCGACTTAATTGCATACTTGACCAGATCGGTCACTTTGTGGATGTTCAGTTTTTTCATAATGTTCTGGCGGTGAACCTTTACCGTTTTTGGCGAAAGCCAGAGTGCTTTTCCAATCTCTTCATTTGATTTTCCTTCTGCAATCCGTTTCAGGATTTCCCTTTCCCGGTTCGTCAGGATTGTGAATTGACCGGACTCCTGTTTTTTCTGGAGTCCGAGATTAGAGATCAGGTGCCCGGTGATTCTCGGGCTGAGATAGGTTTCATTTTTTCTGACGGCCCCAACCGCGCGGAGCAGGTCTTCCCCTGCATCATCTTTCAGTACGAAACCGTTTATTCCATATTTCAAAAGCTCTTTTACATATTCTTCATTATCGTGCCGCGATAAAATAATGATTTTCATATCCGGATGATATTTCCTGAGTTTTCTCGCAACTTCGATCCCGCTCATTGTCGGAAGAGAGATATCGAGGAGAACCATATCCGGCTTTAGCCGGTCTATTTCTTCGTATGCTTTTCCGCCATCACCTGATTCTCCGATGACTTCTCCATCTTCTATTCCGCTGACAAGAATGTGCTTCAGGCCTTCGCGCAATATCACGTGGTCATCTACAAGATAGAGCCGGAATTTTTTCATGATTTTTTAAGTTTTTTCTTAGAAGGATTTTTTTCTGCGGCAATAGGGATTCTTATCTGAATTTCTGTGCCTTCTGCCTGACCCGAAGAAATGTGAAATGTTCCTCCATGATCTTCGACACGACGACGTATATTTCTTAATCCGAATCCGGAAGAATTGAATCCAGAGTCCCCCATATCAAATCCTTTACCGTTATCCTTTAGCACAAGTGAAATAAAGTTTCCGGATGAACTCAAATCCAGTTTTACATTGTCGGCTAACGCATGTTTGACAATATTCGTGAATGTCTCCTGGATGATCCTGAAAAGATCAACTTCGATCTCGTGTGGAAGTTTCCGGGTCAGGCGGAATCGGAGACTCGTCCGGCAGGTTTCCAGTTCCACGAAATTTTTTACAAAATCTCGGATAGCAGCCTCAAGGCCAATATGCCGCAGGGTTGATGGATACAGGCCGGTGTAAATTTCCCTCAATTCCTGGCTCGCCTGGTCGATCAGGCGAAGACCCGTCACGAACCGGTTCTTAAATTTTTTTGGAAACTTATCATAAGAAATAAAATTTAGTTTTGCGGCGAGTATTGTCTGTCCTACACCGTCATGGAGTTCCCCGGAAATTCTCTGTCTTTCACTTTCCTGCAGCCGCAGAAGTTGGGAATGTAGGTTTTCAACTTTCCGTTCCAGTTTTTTTCTTTCAGTTATATTTTTTAAAATGATACCAATATCTTTTTCAAAATGAAAAACTGTATATCCATAGATCTGATTCTTATAATGAAATTCCGAGTTTTGAATTATTCTATTGACTGATTCCTTTATGTTCGCAAGGAATTCTTTTTTATATCGCGGGCTGATTTTCAGAAAGGAGAACAGATTTTTCCCGAGAATTTCATCTTCTGTCAGATTGAATTCTTTCAGAAAAGAGCTGTTTACAAACTGGGAATTCAGGCCTTCGTTGAGAGTAATTAGTGGAGAAATGCTGGATACAAGACGGTTGAAATAACTGTAAACACGAATATTTTCTTCAACCGAGTTGTCATCCGTTTCCCTCAATTCGGGAACACTAAGCTCTGGTTCGGAAAATTATACCAATCCTTTTTTTCCATTCCTTTCGAAATATACCAGTCATCAAAGAATTCGTAGGCATTTCTTATATCCTTTTGTTCATATGGCCATTTCCAGTTGCCAGGAATTTGAATTGCCCATGGAAACCCGTCTGAATCCAGATACTGATCAGTTCCGTCGGGCTTAAACAGATTTCCGAGGAAATGGATATCACGGTTCGTTGTTATTACATGCAAAAAAAGATCATAGGGTGCGGGCGAAAATCCTGCCGTTGTTTTTGGAGTGTTCAGAGTGATCTCAATTTCAGCACTCTTCCCGGTTTTTAGAACTGTATTAGGCTGAGAATTGGAGGCTGCAATTGTCGTGTTGCTGGACGGAAGAAGTTCCACGATTCCGGAATCCGGTATTGTGCCGGGCAGTTCATTTTCGAGAGCCCCGGTGAAGCCATATCTCTTTAAGCTGTAAGAAGAACCACGGAGTCCGGGAAAGTTGAGATTGAGTGTGTGGTTATAGCCGGCACCTTTTGCAACGTGTGTGTAATGCCCGCGTATCCTTACAATTTCTCCTTTTGCATTCAGGTCCTGTTCATTGTAAACCTGGACTACAAAATCGTTAAAATCAGCATCTCCCTTTTTCGGATATAAATCTTCATATGCAATTGTATAATAGGACTCTGCCGGGATTCTGATTAAGGAGGCTCTAAGAGGATCATCAGGGTATGCATCCTGTGAATCTGCTACCCCGTCCTGATCCCTGTCAGAAATGATGATCGGTGTTATTTGCGCACCAACAACCAGGAACCGGCTGATTTGT
>JAIOQL010000104.1 GCA_021413405.1 Leptospira sp. | reverse complement strand
TGGCCTCTTCTCACTTTTGAATCCGGTTCTGGAACGTCTCACGGCACGCGAAATATTTTCGATTGCTTCAGTCTGACCCACAATACGCTTCTTGAGAGTTGCTTCCATTTGCAGAAGTTTGTCATTTTCACTTTCTTCTACTTTCTCGAGAGGAATCCCGGTCCACATGGAGACCACAGCAAGAATTTCTGCCTCGTCAATGGCGACGGCATATCCTTCCATTTTGTCGTGCCATGATTTGATTTTTTCTTCCAGGATGACTTTTTTGCGGTTCACTTCGTCCCGGACTGCTGCAGCTTTTTCATATTCCTGGGTCCGTACAAGTTCCTCTTTTTTCTGTGAAAGATTCTTGATCTCTTCCTCAGCATCTTTTATTTCGATTGGCCTTGCGCAATTCGCAAGTCTGGCTTTCGCCCCGGCCTCATCAATTATATCAATTGCTTTATCAGGAAGATATCTGTCGTTTATGTACCTGTGCGAAAGTTTCACAGCCTGCTCTAGTGCCCGATCCGTGTAACGGACCTTGTGATGTGACTCGTATGCTTTTTTTAATCCCTGCAGAATAAGAACAGCATCCTCAACGGATGGTTCGGCAACTTTTACAGTCTGAAATCTTCTTTCAAGAGCAGCATCCCTCTCGATATATTTTCTATATTCATTGTTTGTAGTAGCACCGATACATTGCAATTCACCCCGTGCCAATGCAGGCTTAAGGATATTGGCCGCGTCAACAGCACCTTCTGCAGCGCCTGCTCCAATCAATGTGTGAAGTTCATCGATAAAGATAATGATATTGTTGTTGGAAGTGATCTCCTTCATTATTTTCTTGAGACGTTCTTCAAATTCTCCACGGTATTTCGTACCAGCTATCAGGCTGGCAAGATCAAGTGAAAGAACCCGTTTTTCAAAAAGCAGATCTGGAACGGTTTTCTCTACGACTGCTAATGCAAGACCTTCTACGATCGCAGTTTTTCCAACTCCCGATTCGCCGATCAGAACAGGATTATTTTTCGTTTTCCGGGAAAGAATCTGAATAACCCTTTCAATTTCTTTAGTTCTTCCAATCACCGGATCCAGTTTCTTGTCCCTGGCAAGTGCGGTCAGATCCCGGGCAAATTCATCCAGGATCGGAGTTTTGCTTTTTTCTGAACGGACCTGCGCAGATTGTGCCTGTCCTGAAGAAACTC
>JAIOQL010000103.1 GCA_021413405.1 Leptospira sp. | reverse complement strand
AGTATTTTTGCACTGACATTGACTGTAATCATTTCACTTGCTACTTATTTTTTTAAAACGGATAATGAGGTCCGGATCATGGAGAACGGCCTCTCACTTGTAAATATTCTGGGCGCAAAGGTTCAGACAGATATTGCTGCGTTAGTTGACAAGGGCCGCCAACTGGCTGTAACTCTAAACCAGAATTTTGAATCGAAGGAGCGGAGAAATTTTTTTATAAACCTTTTTTTTGAAAACGATCCAAATTTCATCATGCTCGGAGTTTACAAAAAAGAATCGGATCATCTCGTAGAATTGAGCAAAGTTTTCAATGATAGACATCTCCATGACAGCAAGATTTCGGGAGCTGATCTGGATGAACTGATCAAAAAACACGAAGCGGCATTCCTCAAAACTTTTAACGGGAAGCCGGTTATCTATAACGCCAGCCCCGGTGCAAAGGAGAAGATTTTTGCAATGGGAATCCCTGCTGCAAGTTCCGGGAATACCAACGCAATTCTGATAATGCTTGTGAAACTGGAAAAAATTCAGTCTGCATTCGAAAAGAGCGGTGAGTTCGAGACTTTTCTTGTGAATCGTGAGGGTCTTGTAATTGCCCACAAGGACGAAAAGGTCACTCTTGCGGGGGCTGATTTCTCAGATCTTCCGATTGTAAAAAATATGCAGGCTTCCGCTGCCAATAACGGACAGATAAAATACAAGGACGCGGCGGGTAAAAACTATCTCGGTTCATTCAAAAAGATGGGTTTTGGCGACGGGGGCATTATCGCAACTGTCTCAGAAGACAAGGCATTCGAAGCAGTCTATAATATCCAACAGAGAAATATTTACATAATGGTGATTGCGCTATCGCTTTCTCTGATAATCGTTTTCTTTTTTGCTAAGTCCATTTCTAAACCTGTTCTGAAACTTCTCTCGGCAACGTTAAAAATATCAAAAGGAGATTTCAAAGTTGATATCGAATCAACGACAAAGGACGAAGTGGGCGTTCTTACAAATTATTTTATAAAAATGGGTCAGGGCCTTGAAGAACGGGAAAAGGTAAAAAGTATCCTGGGAAGTATGATTGACCCGACTGTGGTGAAAGAAGCAATGATCGATATGGCTGCACTCAAGCGCGGGAGTGAAAAAAAAATTACAGCCTTCTTTTCTGACGTCGCAGGATTTTCAACTATTAGCGAGCAATTGACTTCGATAGAACTCGCTGCGTTACTCAATGAATATCTCGGTTCAATGACCATCATTCTAAAAAAATATGATGGTGTCCTTGATAAATATATCGGGGATGCAATCGTGGGCATTTTCAATGCGCCTGTGGATATCGCTGAACCAGCATTATCCGCCGCGAGAGCGTCTCTTGAAATGATTGATAAGCTGACTGAATTAAGAAAATATTGGACTGAGAATGATCTCTATTCGAAAGATTCTCATGTAATGGACGTCCGCATCGGACTGAACACAGGGGTTGCGAAAGTTGGTTTTATGGGCACTGATGCGCTCGCATCCTATACGATGATGGGAGACACTGTGAATCTAGCAGCCAGGCTGGAAGCAGCGGGAAAGGATTACGGAGTTAACATTCTGATCAGTCAGATGACAAAAGAAGAGGTCGAAGGGGAAATGTTCACCCGGGAGCTCGATGTAGTCCGGGTAAAAGGGAAAAATGAACCGGTAAAAATCTTTGAATTGATTTCTACAAAGTCAAACGTCGATCCAAAAGTCGCTGAGGCTACTGAATTGTATAACAGGGGATTTCAGTTGTATCTCTCTCAAAATTGGACGGATGCAATTGATAAGTTTCAAAAATCGCAAAAAGTCAAGGGGACTAAAGACAAGGCCTGTTCAATGCTTATTCACAGATGCGAGGATTATAAGTTAGACCCTCCGGGAAAAGATTGGGATGGAGTATTTACAAGAACTCATAAGTAGGGCTGTACACTATCTTGACAGCACAATTCATGTAGTTTCAGGTCTCATCCTTGTCCTGATTCTCTTCTCATTTCTACTATATAGGAATATGACTCAGATTGCAAAATTTGGTGATAATCCTGTGATTGGTGAACTCACATTCAAGAAATACAAAGCGCAGAGAAAATTCGATTCCCAGGTCGTTTGGGATGAGATCAATGCAAAAACACTGATCACAAACAGGGATACTATCAGAACAGGAGATCTCAGTGATGCGGTGCTCACTCTAAAAGATGGAACAAAAATAGAACTCCAGGAAAACAGCATGGTCTATCTGGATTTTTCAGATAAGGACATTAATATTAACTTTGCATATGGAACAATATCCGCAAATAGAGGGGAGGGTCTGAAATCGGATGGATCTGTAATGAACATTAAGTCAGGCGAAATGGCTGTCCAGGTATCCAGTGCAGGCGGTGATCTGAAACTTACAAAGACATCTGATGAAGCAGTCAAGGTTCAGGTAGAGAAAGGAGAAGCAAAGGTTCTTCAGGAGGGGGGGGGCGAAAAAATAATAAAACAGAATGAAACGGCAGAGGTCAAAACAGTTTCCTCAGAATCGAATGCGGCCGTAAAACTTGATACAAATCCATTCAGGGCAACCCGCGAGGCACCCGATGAAGATGATTTTATACCGGATGTTACTGCCGTCTATCCTCTGAATGACACCCAGATTGACAGGAATGAGCTGGATTCTATCCGTTTCCGATGGGAAAAAAATCAGAAAGCTGACTATTATATTTTCCAGATTTACGAAAGCACTTCAGCCGGAGATAAATTAATATTAACAGAGGAAACAACCGGGAACGGATTTTCATTGAATAACCTGGATTCTATCAGCCAAGGGGAGTTCGTGTGGTCAGTAAGTGCCGGAAGAAGAAGCCGGGATGGAAAAACATTGACTTCGGTAGCTGTGAAAAATACTTTCCGGGTTTTTCTTCCCGGACGCGGGGCTCCAAAAATTCTGACACCCAAGAAAATCTATGTGGATTAATAAATTTTCCGGATTTGTCCGGAGCTATATACAATTTTCTTTCACGATATCCATGGTAGTTTTTGTTTTTATCGGCTTTTCATTTTTTCAAAAACTGTTCGCGGATGAAACGAAAGATGAGGAAGTTGAACTATTGCAATGGGAGCCTCTCGAACATGCGCAAAAGTATAAGCTGGAAGTAAAAGATGAAGATGATGATCTCGTAATTTCAACAGAACTGGAAGGAACAAAATATGCCGCCAAACTCACACCAGGAAATTATTCTCACCGGGTCGGGGTTATTGGTAAAACAGGAAAAGTTTTAGGCTGGTCCGGGTGGGTGGATTTTACCGTTATCCGTTCGGTTTTACCTGAAATAGAAATAAAGGAAGTACTTTTCGGAACACGAAACCAGGTGCCGTCTTTGTGGAGTGTTTTCTGGAGATCCGCAGTATTCCCCGGGTGGGGTCAGCGATACCGGGATGAAAAATGGAAAGGCTACATTTTCCCGGCACTGCTCATAGTGACAGCAGGTGCATATGCGAAAACATATTCCGATTTTCTTAAAGCTAGAACTGAATACAATGATGCAGTAAATTTGAATTTAGTTCTTCCGCAGGACAGCTCATCACAATTATTTTCACTGATAAATTATACAAGAACCCAGGGGAATTATTCGAATGCAGGCTCAAACCTGAATCTGATACGAAATGCTTCCATTGGCCTTGTTGCAGTTTATATATATAATCTGATCGATATTTTTCTATTTCATGATTATTCAGGGAGACAGGTCTCAATCGAAGATCCTGAGATGAAATTCTTTCTGCAAACAGTACAAACAAATGAAGGTTCGCGGTTCATGACAAAAAACCAGCAATATGAATTTGGAATGATCCTATATTACTAAAAATATTGAGAAAACGTAAAAGAGTTTTAGCCCCGCGATTTTTAAATCGATTCGAAGCCTGTGCACTTTGCAAAAGATATCTGTTGTAAAGCGTAATTTCAGAAAGAAAAATATGTAATTTTCAGAATCGGGTTGTAAGTTCTTCGAAATATGCTACGGAAGAACTAATGGGCGGCGGGTGGAGCCTCCCCACCCGATGGGCGGGGCTCTATTCTAAAAAGTACAAATTTTGGAGAATTCGAAAATTAATTTCTGTCGGGATTGGCTATTTCTACAATCTGGAT
>JAIOQL010000153.1 GCA_021413405.1 Leptospira sp. | reverse complement strand
TCGGATATGAAATTTTAATTGGATGTCTTTTTGTCTTCACTTTATTCAGCAAAACAACTCTTCAATGGCTTCTGATTGTTGACATTTTTGTTTACACTCTCATATACCCGGTTGCGCTAACGTTCTTTATCATTCACGCATCATACAAAGAAAACAAAGAAAAGTTAAAGTTTCTTCTTTTCGGCATTGCTGTTCTTATTCCCTGCATTGTAATAGATTCGCTGACAGCAATAGAGGTAATCAAGTTTCCAGGAACAATGTATTTCGGATTCACCATCTTCCTTGTCAGTATTTCTATCCAGCTTTCAGAAGAGATGGTACAAAACCTGAAAGACTATCTGAAACAGGAGAAAGAACTCATTAAAATGGAGAAAGTAAAAACAGACTTTCTATTCAATGTGTCCAATGAATTTAAAATCTACATGGATAATTTTGAAAAGCTTTTTGCAAATTCGAATGGAAATGGAAAGGGAAAAATTTCAAAAGCACCTAAACTTCCGCTGGATGAGACGGACAAATATGTCGGGCTGATTCTTTCAATTTTCAAAGATGCAGTAACCCTGCGTTCCATTGAAGATAAAACTTTTACGCCTGTAATTACCCGATTTTCGGTCAAACAGGTAATACTTGAGTGCATTGGACTCGTAGAGAGCGCACTTGGCGAAACCAGGAAAAATAAAACAATAACGATTTCTCCCGATGCTTATGAAACAACAGGAGCAAAGAAACTTTTCTTCCTGATCGCCTATCATTTGATTGAAAACGCATATAAGTATACAAAGAAAACCGACAGGATACAAATAATTTTTAAATCGGAAAATGATCGTGCGCAGCTACAGGTCATCGATGAAGGACCGGGGATTTCCAAAGAGCTTCAATCTACTGTATTCCGGAAATTTGTTCGTGGCGATTATTTAAAGAAAGAATCGGAAATTGCAGGAGCCGGCATTGGACTAACAATTGTAAAAGCCGTTTCTGAATATTTGGGCGGAACAGTGGAGCTAAGCAGTTCGGATGGCTTTGGTTCAAGATTTACAGTAACTCTACCTTTGAAAGCGGCGGTGCAATGAAAAAGTTTTTCCTGACTTTGTTACTTTTGCTTTTTGCATTTTGCAATCCCGGTCGCATTGAAAAATCGCAATCCATTGAGCTTTCCGGTGAAGATTGGTATATAAATTTTAACGATAATCCTCTTTTTTCTTCTTCCGATTTTTCTCATCAGGGCTGGGAAACTGCAAGAGTCCCTGGAAATTTGCGTTTGGCAGGGAAGTCGCATCGAGGCACCTTCTGGATAAGAAGAACTGTTGAACTTGATCCCGAAAGTTTTACATCTTCAATGGCATTGCAGTTCGGTAAAGTATTTGAAAAGGATGAAGTTTTTTTTAATGGAAATCTCATCGGAATAAACGGTAAAAAGCCGGGAGATGCGAAGCAAAATGATTTTGCATTCGGAAGACCCAGAGTTTATCCGATTCCACATGACCTTCTGAGAAAAGGTGCGAATACAATCGCCGTCAGGATTAATTCTGAATTTCGTAATATCGCCGGAGTCACAACGGGACCAGTCGGAATTGTTTCTGTAAAGGATGCAAACGAGCACATCCTGAATGAGGCGATAGATGATATCGAATTCATCGCATTTTATTTTTTCGTGGGTATTTTTTTCCTGATCAACTTCTTCAAAATGAAGGAAATGAAGGAATATTTTTCATTTAGCATTTTTACGATTGTTTTTGCATTTTATCTTCTTTTCAAAAATGAATTTCGATTTGAGATCCTGAACACATTTCTTGTTTTTAAATATCTGGAATACCTTTTGCTTTTCACACTGCCCTATCTTTACCTGTTGTTTTTTCAGGATTTTTTTACGTTGGAAAAAATCCGGTATCAGAATTTCTATTTGCTTGCAAATTTATTTTTCGCTCTTTTGTTCGTTGTTTTCAGAAATCCGATCTTCTGGAATAATTTCATCTCCATCTGGTCAATTCATATTTTGCTGATTCTTGGCTATTCCGCGATGATCACTTACAGGAAGATCCTTGAAAAAAATAAGGAAGGGTTTTTATATGCGGGCGCCCTTCTCTACTTTTCTTATGCCATAATCAAGGAAATACTGATAGAACGGGGAATCATCGATGGCAGTTCTGCCCTCGAAAGAGCCTACCTTGTTTTTATGTTTTTTATGACAGCCGCGCTCAGGTTCCGGTTCATTCTTCTCAAGCTAAAGATACAAAACCGGTTTGAACAACTGAAAGAAGTTGATTCACTCAGAGAAAATATTTTCAA
>JAIOQL010000152.1 GCA_021413405.1 Leptospira sp. | reverse complement strand
AAATGAATGCGTCAGGCGAAAGATAAGGTTTGTATATGCTTCCAGTGCGGCGACGTATGGTGTCGGTGAAAACGGGTATGATGATGCGAGTCCTCTCCAGAAACTTGTGCCTTTAAATATGTATGGATATTCAAAACATATGTTTGATCTTTATGCGGAGAAAAAAGGTCTTCTGGATAAAATTGCAGGTTTGAAATATTTCAATGTATTTGGGTTCGGGGAAGCACACAAAGGGGATATGAAAAGTCTTGTCCTGAAGGGCTATGATGAAATTTCCTCGAAGGGTTTTTTGAGTTTATTCAAATCCTATAAGAGTGAATTTTCGGATGGAGAACAAAAGAGAGATTTTCTTTATGTTTTGGATGCGGCAAAAATTACAATTCACATTCTCTTTGGAAAACACAATGGTATTTTTAACGTAGGTCGGGGAGTTGCAGAATCATGGAATGAGCTGGCAAAATCTTTGTTTTCTGCTATGGAAATTCCGCAGGAAATCAATTATATCGAAATGCCGGAGCATTTGAAAAACAAATATCAGTATTTTACAAAAGCGGAAACCAAAAGACTTTTGAAAACAGGATACAAAGAAGGATTTACCTCTCTTCAGGACGCAGTCACTGGATATGTTCAGGCATTGAGGAGCCAATCATGAACCGTCAACAAATCTTCAGTATTCTTTTTTTCGCGGGCATTTTCGCCGTATCGTTTGGGTTTTTCCGGGTGATGAATAATTCAAAGAAGGAGAGACAGACAGATCTGACTTCGGCGCTCTCCGTCGAACTGAAAAATATCGATTCAAAAACTGTTACTGTAGGTTCGATGCCGCGTTCTTACAAACTGGTGTATTTTGGGTTTACGCGTTGTCCTTCGATTTGTCCACGTACACTTTCCGATGTCAGCGAGGCAATTGATCTTCTGAAAAAAAACGGAAAATCGATACAGGTGATTTTCATTTCCATAGACCCGGAAAGGGATACTCCGGAAGTTATGAAAAAATATCTCCAATCATTTCACCGTGAAATCATCGGTCTCACCGGAAGCCCTGCTAATATAGATTTAATACGAAATGTTTTCGGAATTGTTGCAAAGAAAATTCCCGTTCCCGGAAAGTCAGGAGACTATTCCGTTGATCATAATATGCTGCTTTATCTTCTCACTCCCGA
>JAIOQL010000102.1 GCA_021413405.1 Leptospira sp. | reverse complement strand
GGATGTTCCGGAAACAAGTGCATTGAGTGTTAACATAGACAGGCTCGGGGGACAATCAATGATTATATAATCGAAATTGTCCCGGACCTGCTCCAGTGCGCTTTTCAAGATAAAAAACCCGTCAAGCTTTCCGGATAGCATGCTATCGACTTCCTTGAGACGGGGGGAAGCAGAAATCAGGGAAAGATCCGGTATTCTCGTTTTAGTAAGTAATTCATCCGGTTTTATATCTTTGTCTACAAAAACCTGGAAAATTGTTTTAGCCGGATCCTTTGCTTCGGAAATAAAGACACCGGATGCATTTCCTTGCGGGTCAAGATCGATTAAAATAGTTTTGTTTCCCCGGATCGCCAGGCCGGCAGCCAAATGAACGGATGTAGTTGTTTTTCCAACACCGCCTTTCTGATTTGTAATGCAGAGTATCTGTTTCAGAATGATTTATCGGGATTTTCGTTCATGCCACTCTCTTTGGAGTGGAACGTCTTTTTTTGATTCGGTTTATCTCGGAAATAGCAAAGCTGTCTACAAGCTTGTCCATTCTTTCACGAATGTAGATAACATCCGTGCGTATAAGACCTAACTCACTCTTTAATTCCTGGCGGATCGAAGCATCACCTTCGTTCATTGCTTGCCTGATCGAAGCGTCAACACTCTTTAACTCCTGCCGGATCGAAGAGTCGCCATCTTTCATCTCCTGTCTAATCATGGCATTATCTTCTTTCATTTCCTGCCGAACAGAAGAGATTTCCGTTTTCAATTCTTGCCGGACGGAAGAGAGTTCCTCTTTTAGTTCATTCTTTGCTTCTTTAATTTCTTCTTTCAGCTCTTTCCTGAGACCCGAATTCATTCTGTACATCCCGAGAAGGATTGTGAGAACCGTCAAAGCCAGCCCAATGAGATTAGAAAAATCCATGGAATTAATTTTAGACGGATTTTAGAAAAGTCAATAGAATTTGAATCTGCTCTGGAAAAAAAAATGAAGAGTTACGCGTTTGAACCTGAATTGAATTCAAAAATCAAGAGCTATTATGAAAAAAAGGATCGCGAAGCTCGCTGAGAGGAAATAAAAAATCGAAAGGACGTCATCCTGAGCCGGCCGAAGGATCTGATTCTAATCAGATTCTCCGTGGAATTAATCCTAAAGACTTCGGTTGCGCGGAATCTAAAGTTCGCAGAAAGATCGTCATTGCAAGGTCATTGCCGAAAACAAAAAAGCCCCTGATTTCTCAGAGGCTTTTCGAAAACTTCCGTGATGAAACAGAAGTTTGTTTTTGTTAAACTAAACTTAGTTTCCGTCTGGCCAAGTAGACTTTTCGGATTTCAAACCTGTATCTCCTGTCCAGTATTTGGCTGCACTGGCTGCGCGCACTGCCAGTGGACAGTTGGCAACACCAAGACCATTTGCAGTTGAAACTGTGAAACCTAACGTAGTAGTAAATCCTGCGTTGAGGTTTGCAGCAAGAGCTGTTCTGGCAGTTGAATTTCCGCCATAGAGGCAAACTGAAAGCGTTGATGTAGCATTGCCATCGCCAGAAGTTGCATCAGCAAGCACAGGAACCGTTCCCCCAACTACGGCCGGAATCGTTGTCGCTTTGCGGAATGAATTGTTGCAAGCAATCGCTTGGTTGGTTGTTGGACCAGTAAAGAGCCAGTCACCGTCAACGCTTGACGAAAGTCCAATCAATGCGGCGTATTGTGCAGCAGCTAATCCATTGTCAGAGAATGCATAGACAATCTCCTGAGGAGAAGAAAGGTTCTTTGCAGCTACAGAACCATTTGCACCTGTTCCAGTAGTTGTTGCATTCGCCAGATTAGGGAGAAGACCAACACCCAGACCAATACTTTCGCAACTATCCACAACCGTTGTTTTCAGATTTGTTCCAAATCCAAACGCAGTTGGAGATGCATAGTAAGCTTGATCAATTGATCCTGCATTCATTGGCATTAGAGAACCAAACCCGAGAGAAACGAGTCTACCAAATTTTGGATATGCATTTTCCGGTAGAATTTTCTCAGTACTAACAAAGCCCACTGCACTTGAAGTAGTTCTGTAGCGACCGTTGTACCAATTTGGTGCTCCGTTAAGCCCAGAAACCGTAATTGCGGTTGTTCCAAGAACATTCGATTGCCCAGTCGAGGACAATTGACTATCAGGCAACCCAATGAAAAGAGCCCTTCTTACACCTTCCATAAATGCAGTAGAAGGTTTTGAACAATCTTGGTTATTCGCAATTGCTTCGTGAACCCGAACTTGACCCGTAATATCAGCGGCACGGTTAGCCGTTAATAATCCCGATGAACTACAAGATGCCGCTGGAATTTTGGCACATGTAAGTACGCCAACTCCATTTGACTGCTCAAAATTATGCAACGCAAACGTAATACTGGCGCCATTGGCTATTTGGCCACATGTAGCGTTTACAAAACTGTTTAATGAACAACCCAATTGCGCAAAAAGACCATTAACACCAGCCTGTTGTGCCGCAGTTTTTGTGTAACTGTCAGTAAGCACAGTCGTGTTATTCGCAGTATATGATCCATTGTAGGACGACATAATTGTAAACGCATTCATGAACTGTTTTGCATGGAAAAGAATAGCGGCCCTCTTAGCTGCAGACCAGCCGTTCGTGATGGAAGCCGGTGCTGAACCAAAAAATGCATCGAACTTTCTACCATAAGGAACAGCGGCATAGGACGCGTACCCTTGTTCCGTTACGGTTGACCCGGTAACAGTTTCATAGGCCCTTTGGGTAAAGGTATCTGAAGTTTCGCTATTAGCTAAGTTGAGCTGTGCCGTTCCAGCCGTGCTTGCGGCCGAATTTACAGCAGCCAGATAAGCGTTCCAGCCTCCTGTAACTTGCGCGTTATTGGCGCCAGAAAGAGCCACGGTATTGTTTACTGCAAGGTTGAGATATTGGCCGAGTGCAAATGCACCCATGTTGATGCTGATCGCACAGTTCCCCTTTCCAAGCCCGCCAAAGATGCTGGACATAAGGATACCGTTTGTCTGATTTCCACCCGGATCATTTTTTTTACAGTTTGCTGTAAAGGCGATCAGTGAAATCAGGAGTGATAAAAAAATTATTTTAGTATTTTTCATGTTATATTTTTCCTCCTATTATAACTCGTGTTTGTAGCCGATTTTGTAGATTTGTCCACCCACAACAATCGGATATGCCGGATACATTGAGAGGGCTGCAGTTCCTCCAGAAGAATGTGTGGCTCCAATGCCCATTTTCGCACTGAGAATGGTTTCAAGTTCAAAGAAGAGAGAACCTTTGTCAGAGATCTTGGTTTGTGCACCGACTAACCAGTTCACACCAAATCCTTTCACCTTGAATTGTGTATCTTCATCGAGAACAGCTGGGCTTGCGCCTAAGCCTAAAGAATTGGAAATACCGCCAGAAGCAGCAGCCAGACCAACTCCATCATTGTGACCCTTCAGTCCCCATCCACCCTGGTAGTAGTTCACACCAGCAGCAATGTAGAATGCAGAATCCTCACCGACTTTCAGTTTGATCCCAAAATAAGCAGGGATGATGATTGTGCGGTAGTTCCAGGTAATTTCATACCAGTTGTAGCCCATGTAGTTTGCAGAAGTGTATCCACCTGCAATTTTTTCGGTGTAGTTGATTCCAACTCTTGCGAAAAAATTCTTGCCTACATCGGTTTCTACGCCAAGGCTCAGAACCCCACCGGTCATTGCACCGTTGTCTTTAACGTTGAATGCGCCGCCAGTTGATCTTTCAACTGCAACTAATTTGTTTTCGGCAACGATTGCGGACTGTGGTCCTACTACTTGCCCCGCTGAATTGGTTCTTAGTTGAGTTGAATCGAGACCGTCTTTTGTGATGGTTCCGCCCAACTGGCCAAGATCAAATTGAAGACCGCCCCCAACGATGACACTGGTTTTAGCACTGAGGCCAGTTCCAGCAATCATGCAGATTGCGATCATAAATATAACTTTAGTGATCATTTTGATCATTATCCTGTTACTCCTTGTAAGGTTTTTTTTAATTGTTTTTTCGCCTTTCAGAAGTAAAATAATAATGACAAGATCTTACCCGAAAAGACACAGATGGCAAGTTTCACACTTATCACATAAAGTTGTCAACTATTAAGAAAAAATTTATGCATTTTCCCATTTTTTATAGTCCAAGAATTCATGTGCCATAGCACTCAAAAAGGCGCTTAGGATTCAATCATTTTTTGTGCAGCGCCACACGACTGACAACTGAAACTTTAGAGGGTATCCAAAAAATAAAATTACGTAATCAATTCTGCTCTGGTTTTAATGCGAGGAACTTTTGTTAATTTTGAATCCAGAGTCAAAAAGACTGCGTTCATAGATTCTGCGAGTACGACATAGGATGCATCATATCCAGTCAGATTTTCCCGGAGTTCCCAGATCCGATGAAGGAATGATTCATGCGGATAACGTTCAATTTGTAAGTCGGAAAAATCAGCCAAAGCCTCTTCGGCACGTCTTACTTTGATTTTTTTTGTTTGAACCAACCGGCGAATCACCTGGAGGATTTCCAGATCGACGATATGCGGTGCCGCCAAACCTGCGGATCGTTTTGAAAAGATCCTTTGTTCAACGATGATCCCCTTCTTCGTTCGAAATAACAATTCGATCAGAGCAGATGCATCAGGGACAATCAGCGGAATCAACATTCGCAGAAGTTTGTCCGCGGCCGAAGCTGGATCACAATGGAGAAGTTATGAACATTATTGCATTTTCATAACATCTCAACTGAAATTTTAAATGAGTCTCAGCTGTATCGCCTAACTTACATACTCCAGTAGGACCAGGTTCCCGTCGCTTCAACGATTTCCTTATGATCCAGTATCCATTTTTCACCTGTTAGAACAATCAGACCGGAGATATGACAATTTTTGAGAGAATTTTCTCTGGTATCAATCCCAATTTCATTTTGAGAATTACATGAAGCCGCTATTGCGACCCATCCACCAATAAATGGAATTCCCGGGATGCCCTGACCCGGCGGAAACACTGCCCAACCGTCCCTTTCTATGTGCCCTTTATCAACTTCCGCTTTTCCGGTTTTCTGTGTCCATCTTATGTAATTTGACGGAGGTGGATCAGTCCAGTTCATTGTTCCAGTCTGATATACTTTTCTGACCTGTATTGTAACACTTCCTGTCTTTGTTTTGTTCACACCTGCACAGGTTCCGTGATCGTCAGTGAAACTGAAAGTGAAAGTGTAATCACCGGTCACGTCCGCAAACATATAGGCTGAAGACCTTGTAGTTGAATTGAAGATATTTGCGGAAGTCAGGGTGGAATTTCCCGGTTTCCCCGTTAACGTCCATTTGTAAGTGTAATTTCCTGTGTTGGCATTGCAACGGACATAGTCAGGATCATAAGAATTACTTGCGTTAAGCGACACAGCTCCGGCATTTATATCGTGAAACTGCGAGGCCGGTGCAGTGATCGTCACAACGGGAGGATCATTGTAATCGTGAAGATCCAGAACTTTCACATCAAAGACGCTGCTGCTTCCGACTACGTCAGTGTTGATTGCTGTGAGATCACCGGTTGACTGATCAACCTTGAATACATTCAAAAAATGTGCACCGTTCGTAGCAACATCACTGTCAGGAACATAGAGGAAATTTCCGGTTGGATCAAGATGCAGGCGCATAAAACTAAAACCGAGATCATAATAATTTGTTGGAACAAACATTAATTCTCGCGGCAAATACGGGTATGAGATATTGGACTGTACAATCCCTTGATGTAGTCTTTGGTTCCCAGAATCAAATGATCCGTTGGCGTATGGAACAGGATTATCGTTGTTAATATAATACCCGCCGTTAAAATGATTGGAATATCCGAAATTAAAATTAGAAGCACTTACAAAATAATCGACATTGAAAGCCAAAATTCCCGGAAAGTAATTGTGATTAAGAGAAAGGAGTCCCGTAGAATTATCGATTGTATAATCATCTATCGATACATTAGGAGAATATGTTCCCAGAGAACATCCCAATTGATCACTGAACCAAGATCCCAACATCCTTGCGGTAAAATAATTTCCATCAGGCGTCATTCGTAAAACATTTATATATTCATTTTTGGAATTATAACACATGAATCCCAGATTGGAATTGAAAACCACATTTCCGAAACCAGATGGCGGAGCATTACTGTAGGAAAAGTTACTGAAAACAAGGTTATTTTTGTAGGTCAAGCTTCCATCTGAATTGATATCAAAAATTCTAAGCAAAGTCGATGGAGAATTGAAAGCATACAAAAACTTTCCGGATGGATGGATGAAAAGCTGGTCAGTCGGATCGTTTGGTCTGTTTCCAAGCGCTTCCGTTTCGATTGCGGACAAAGTTCCATTCGTCTGGTCAGCATTGTATGCAAAAATGCTTGAGCTGTCGGTAACATAAACATATTTTCCATTAGGATGAATCGCGATTCCTAACGGTCCCCGGTTTCCGTTCACAAGAGATGCCGGCGCAAATGGAATGGACTGAACTGGTGAAAGGAACCCGGTGACAAAATCAATTGCATAGACTCCGAGTGTGTTTGCTAGATCGTTCGTTTCATAAAGAAATTTGGGAATCTTGAATCCATCAAGCACAACCGAAGCGGGTGCAAACAAATTGCTTACATTTCCTGCAGCATCTACGGCCCAAACAAAGAAGCTATAGTTTGCGATTGAAACAAGATTTTTACTGAATGGCGGTGCTCCGGCCATCCATCTCGAATCTGCTCCCAATGGAGGATCCAGAGTTCTCGTGATCATCCAACCGGTGATCCCGATATTGTCTATTCCGGCTGTCTGGAAAGTTGCGATCGGCAATTGGGTTGGATTCGCTGTTGTCAGATTGAATGTGTTTACAACCGGTTTAACCATATCATTTCCATTCGGATTTGTCCCGTTGATCCATTCTGTTTCATCATCAATTCCATCACCGTCAGTATC
>JAIOQL010000101.1 GCA_021413405.1 Leptospira sp. | reverse complement strand
AGAAATCACAAACATGTTTTATTTCAAAGGTTCAAAATCTGATATTAAAGTGGAAGAGGAAAATCTTGTTATCACTTCAGATAATGAAATCAAAATCAAACAGGTGATTGATGTACTGATCAATAAGATGGCGAAGCGCGGGATTGGACTCAGGGCTTTCAATTTTGATTCCACGATTGAAGCCGCCACAGGCGGGACTGCGAGGATGAAGGTCAAAATTCAGACCGGTCTTGAGAAGGAGCATACAAAGGAAATTACAAGAATTATCAAAGATTCCAAATTAAAGGTTCAGGCAGCAATTATGGGTGATTATGTGCGTGTGACCGGAAAAAAAAGAGATGATTTGCAGGAAGTTCAAAAACTGATTAAAGATGCAGATCTGAAATTCGATACCCAATTTACAAATTATAAAGGCTAATCCGGAAACCCCTCCAGTTTTGTGCAAATGGAACTGGTTCAGCTTTTCTTTATTTCATTTCTTGCCGGAAGCATTCTTCCGTTTCCAAGTGAAGCGTTTCTTCTTTTCCTACAAAATAAAAATCTGTTTTCTGATTTCACCATACTTCTGACCGCCACTGCCGGAAATACGATAGGCGCCATTATCAACTATTATTTGGGTAAAGGCGGGTCTCTTTTCATTCTGAAAAAATTTTATAGAATGGAGCGGGTTGAACTGGAAAGGGCAGCATTAAGATTTACAAAATACGGTCATTTTGCAGCATTTTTCTCATTTATTCCTTTCATCGGCGATCCGCTGACTGTAGCTGCAGGCGCGATCGGATACCCTGTCCTTCGCTTTATCCCTCTTGTCTTCTCCGGAAAACTGATCCGGTATATGCTGATTTTGGGGATTTTTAGAAACATTACCGGGTAATCATTTTACATATATTCCCATCTATTCTATTCAGTCTAAAGTGTATGAAACTTTTTCTGACTATTTCCCTACTGTTTTTATTTAACCAAATTTTCGCAAATGAACATCCGGTCACTATCCAGATAACAAAACAAAATGAGGGTGTTTATGCACTTAGAGTTCAGGTGCCGTCAGGATTCGGGATACAGAGGGAGGCACCAAACCGGATTCTATTGTCAACAGACGGGGATCTTAAAATCACAAAAGCTGATTTGATTTTCCGTGGAAAGCCAATGAGTGAAAAAAAGGAATACTTCAGGGTCGTGGAAGATATGAAACTCAATTTGTCCGGGAAAGGAAAACTGAATATAAATGCGAAAATATTCTATTGCGATTTTTCAAAAAACATATGTATTCCGGGGCAGGTCCAGACTTCCGGAGAAATAAATTGATCACATACGAATACGAGCCGTACAAACCGGATGATGACAACCAGTTTACACCGGAAAGACTGATGTCCATGCTTTCTGATATGATTATGAAATACAATATCTCTCTCGATGAAGCCCTGAAGTTGCTGATAGAGAAAGGTGTTCCGGTGAATATATTTCTGAAAGAAGGTGGTATGTCTGATCTTGTTTCGCAATTTCTGGAACAGATAAATGAATCGATCAGGGAAATTCTGGAGAAATACGAAATACAAACAGCCAGAGATACTTTAAAAAAAGGAAATTCAGATTCATCCGGTAAGATTGAAAAGTCCCTGAAAAAATTTCCTGAACTGAGCCTGGAAATCGAAAAGGCAATGAAGGAAGAAAATCAGGATCTTATCCGTAGACTTCTCTGGTCTTTACAGACAA
>JAIOQL010000100.1 GCA_021413405.1 Leptospira sp. | reverse complement strand
AATTTTTCCGCAACAACGGTTACTACACCGGGGCTGCGATGAACAATGTTTTCTTTCTCGACTATACCGGCGTCGGGATTGACCTGGGCTTTCATGAGATCATCCAGATTGGCAGGGATATTGAAGATACTGAGCGCATAACGGACGAAGCAATTGCATTCATAAAAAGAAACAGGGAAAAAGCATTTTTCCTGCATATTAACTGGAACACACCGCATGGATCCTATGTGCCTCCAACCTCAGTAATGAGAAAATTGCGGGAAGAAAATAAAGCAAACAACTTTCAGGCACTTCATCCAAACGCACAAAGATACCTCGGGGAGATTCGATTCACGGATGATGAAATTGGGAAGTTCATAGATGCATTAAAAAAAGAAAAACTTTATGATGAATCAGTGATCATAATCACGAGCGATCACGGAGAAGTATTGAATGATTATCATGACTCAGCGAATAATCCGAACGGCGGGACAATTTTCGGGCATGGAGAATCTCTCTTCGATGAAGAACTAAACGTTCCGTTCCTGATTAAATATCCGGTTTCAATAAGGCAGAAAATAAAGAACAACCTGGTTGCCGGGCAATCATCACTTCTTTCCTTTCTCCCTACGTTAGCCGGTCTTGTCGGTTTTCCGGATCAGGAAAAAGGGTGGAAAGGGAAAGATTATTCTCAATACATTTTCGGGAAAACAGGAGAAATCAAAGAAGACGTAATTTATTCAGAAGGAAGATTGTCTGAGTCCATCAGAACAGAAAATTTCAAATACATCCGCAAATATCCCGGCTTTGTTCCGGCAAACAATTCCGCAGAGTCAAAATTCTCAGGAAAAAGGGAGGAGCTCTACGACTTAGATTGTATCTGCGAACGGATTCTCAATTCAGAACCTTTCGAGGAGGGAATTCTCTTTTAGCGGAAGATCAGCTGAAAGTCCCTCTTCTATTGTTATTGAAACCATTTATCCTCTTTTTGGTGTGAATCTACGGATTTCAAAGAATAGTATTCCAGAGGATTACAGAGTCGGAAGATGGGGGATCTCCTCTTCAGCACTGAAAGGAGTTTCAGATAGCAGGCTTTTTTCCAGCTCTTCCATCCCACCGGGGATCGAGAAGTCGCCTGACGTATGGATCTACAATGATGCCGGATTTTCAGGAACAGATGCACCCGGAACTTCGGCTGGAATGGGCGAAGAGGTCCGGGGAATTCTAAAAAGCTGGGGATACATTCACGAATAGACTAAAATCCTTTGGATTTCAGAATCTCATTCAATTTCATGGCAGACCTGTTTTCGGGACCAAGCCCCAGAGCCCGGTCGAGGTAATTCCTTGATTTGCCAAAAACTCCAAGCAACCGGAAGTTATCAGCAAGATTCACAAGGTTCATCAGATTATCCGGATCCAGATTTTCTGCTGCCTCAGAAATACCTACCGATTTGCTAAAATCGCGCAATTTCTTATAACAGATTCCAAGCGAAACCATAACCTGAACATCGTCCGGATTCTGCAACAGGTACTCTTCGTATTTTTCAGCCGCAATTCCGAAACTGCCGCTTTTATAATTCATTTCTGCATCTTCAAGTATAGTGGATGGTGTAGTGTGTTCATGCCTATGCGAAATTTTTTCGTCAATTGGACGGTCATTTTCCTGAAAACCTATCCTGAAGAGCGAAAGATCGTCGGTAGGTTTACCTGATTCCCTCATAACGGAAATCAGTTTGTCCAGAACCCCTTCCGATTTTTGAACAATGTCGAGAAATAATTCTTCATCTTCATTGATGATCTTATCATTGATTGTTCTCGATAAATCAATGCTGTCTCTTCCGTCTGAACCGGACACAATCACATCGCCCGGGAAAAGCTGAAAAATCTGCACATGAAATATGTGCTCCGAAATCTGTCCTAATTTATGGAGCGAAAGATCATGCTCTATGAAACTAGTAGTCTTGTCCCGGTATAGAACTGTGAAAGGATGCCCGGCATTGAAATACCACATGTCTCCTGTTTTTTCGTTGATAATTCCAAGAAAACAGGAAATGGCAGTTGATCCGTTGAATGCGCGAAAAACGGAATCCAACTCGTGATAAACCTCTGTGATCCATTCTTCAGGTGTTGAATTTAATACACGGACGGATTTACCCATCGCATCTGCATTAAACACGAGCACATGCCTGTCAAGACCGTCACCAAACCTGAGATTGGAGGTAATACAAATGTCACCACCAATTCCGGCTTCCTTGTTGCGAAATTTGAATTTATTCTTTTGTTCAATGTAAAATTCTGTTCTGCAAAGTTCAGATTTATTCTCATTAACAGAAAGAGGACCGTTGATGAGCGATATAAGATAATGGTCGCCGGCCTGCTCCAGATTCAATAAACTGATCTCTTCCGTTTTTTGCTGTAAATCTTTAGTCTGATCCTGAATTTTTCTTTCGAGGTTTTCATTCTGCTTTTTCAGATCTTCTTCAATTGATGTCCGTTCTGCTTCGACATTTTGACGATCCGTTATTTGAATTTCCTGGATTAATGAATGATAGATGCCACGCCCGTTTATCTGCTCAACCGGAATCGAAAAAACCCTTACAGTGATATAATTCCCATTTTCATGCCGCATTGATTTTTCATAGAAATCTGACCTGTTCCTGAGTCCGAGTGTCGCCAGAATATCCAGTTCTTCCTCTTTCCCATCCGGCTCAGAAAATTCCCAGAAATCCAGTGAATTGATTTTGCCCGGGTCATAACCGGTAAGTTTACAAAATGATTTGTTTGCCTTTATTATTTTCCCGTCCGTGCACCAGACAATTTCTGATTCAGGAGATTCATCAAACACCCTGTTAAAATAAATTGGATTGTTCAGGATATCTTCAAAACCGGTTTGGATTTCGGGCATGTTTTCTTTCTTCAATTTTATAAAAATTCGAAATTCAGCTCAAACTTATTCCTGAAAAGACAGGTAACGTCTATAATTTTTTTTACGTGGAAATATATTTCTAAGTGAACCAGAATCTGTCTCCACTCCTGAATCTCCCGACGCCTTCTTCCATGCTTTTACTCCGGATCACAGGGTATGTATTTTCTGCTTCACGCTCCAAAGCTTCCTTAAGCCCGGAAGAAGTTCCAAGGATTGCTGAACCAAGGTCTGCCCGCAATGCATCCTTGGGCTGTTCACATATCTGTCGTGCAATCCTAAAAGCTCTCTGGATTCCCATTCCTTTTGCTACCACTTCCCATACAAGACCGATCTGGTAGGCCCTCTCTGCCCGAATTCTCTGTCCCGTTATGATCAACGGTAGAGCACTTCCCCATGCAAGTAGCCTCGGGAGATAGACGGTTCCTCCGTCTATGAGCGGGACTCCCCATCTTCTGCATGCGACTGAAAACAATGCCTGTTTCTCCGCAATTCGGATGTGACCATGACAAAATAGTTCAAGCCCCCCGGCATAGGTATATCCCTGGGAAACAGTAATAACCGGTTTTGTCTGGATGATCCTTGAACCTCCAAGAGGTCCGGGATCTTTGACCGGATATTCCTTCACTTCCTCTTCGTTTGCATGTAGATTCACCAATTCTTCAAGTGCATTCAAATCGGCCCCGGCGCAAAAAGATTTATCACCTTCGCCGCGCAAGATTGCACACGAAAGAGAATCATT
>JAIOQL010000099.1 GCA_021413405.1 Leptospira sp. | reverse complement strand
AGCTATTTTCGATCTGCTCAATACTTACATTGAAACAAAGCTTGAAAAGATAAAGAAAAATGGTGTAAGGATAATTCATTCCGGAGCGAGGAAAAAAATTCCTGCTTTTAGCATGAAAAATATTGATCATGCCATCCATGAAACCAGGAAAAACAAACAAATTACCCTTAATTTTTGCCTCAATTATGGTTCCCACGATGAAATCATAAATGCAGTGAACCGCATATTACAAAGTCGTAAAGAAAAAAAGATACAGGTTTATTCCGAGATTAAGAAGAAGGAACTCCAGTCTAATTTATACACCGGTCAGCTTCCGCCTGTAGATTTGTTGATAAGAACTGGAGGAGAGCACAGACTTTCCAACTTTCTTTTGTGGCAGAGCGCATACGCAGAAATCTATTTCACTGATATACTTTGGCCGGATTTCAATCGTGATACTCTTTTTCTTGCTCTTTCGTGGTATCAGAAAAGAATTAGGAAATTCGGAGGATTATGAGATATGAATGAAACAGCAAGGAGACTTCTTTCAGCGGCGGTTCTCGTACCTCTATATGTAATTTCTTTTACATATTCCGGATTCTTTTTTTTGCAGCTTCCTGTTTTGGGTGCAATATTTGTTTTCATTGGATTGAAAGAATTTTATGGAATTTGTGATAAGGGAGATGAAGGACGGCCATTCAAAGGAACAGGGCTTTTATTTGCTTTAATACTGGTGCTCCTTTATTATTTCAAATTTATAAGCATTCAAAAAATCGTAGAGATACCGGAGATCATGAAAACTATTTCTGTTTTTCTTAGTCCTGGATTTGATCTGATTGTTCCGACGCTTTTCATTTTTTTCATTGTAATCTTTACTTTACAGATTACTAAACGTCCTCTCGACGGAGCAATGTTTTCGGTTTCAACGACATTTCTCGGAGTGTTGTATCTCGCGATACCTTTTGGACATTTCATGCTTTACCTCACATTTCAGGAAGGTGTTTATTATATCTTTGCAGTCTCCGGGTTAACTTTCATCACAGACGCGGGAGCCTATTTTGGTGGAAGGTGGTTTGGGAGACATCCTGCAGGACTAAAAATTTCTCCTAAAAAAACGCTCGAAGGTTATGTAACCGGGATAATTACTGCGGCACTCTATCTTTATTGTATGAATCTTTTATGGCCATCTATCACCGGTCATAAACCAGCTTTCGGTTTTATGGAATCGTTCGGAGTATCAATAGTAATATCCATAGTGAGTGTGATCGGAGATCTAACTGAATCTGCGATGAAACGCGATGCGAAAATAAAAGATTCATCGTCAGTAATTCCCGGGCATGGAGGAACATTGGATCTGGCTGATGCTCTTTTATTTACTTTGCCGGTTTTATACTATTACATTAAATTCAAAGAACTTGCAGGATTTTCGATTTAACCTTTTAAAATGGAAAACATATGCTTACTTGGTGCATCCGGGTCCGTTGGGGAATCAACATTAAAAGTACTTCGACTTTTTCCAGGCTATTTCCGGCTGCATTCATTCAGTGTCCATGGTAACGTTGAGAAAGCAAAGTCTATTATTGAGGAATTCCATCCTGAATTTGCGGTAATTTCCGGGAGCCATGATTCAATTTTGGGCAGTAAATACAACGACACTAAAATATATTACGGATCAGAAGCACTTTCGGAGATCGCATCACTTGATGAAGTAGGGACGGTTGTTACTGCAATTGTGGGTGCAATCGGAATATATCCTACAATAGCGGCAATTGAAAAAAATAAGAAAATAGCAATCGCAAACAAGGAAACGCTGGTCAGTTTTGGTCCGTATATAAACAATCTATTGAAGAAAAAATCTTCTATTCTGGTTCCGGTTGATTCCGAACACAATGCGTTATTTCAGTTGCTTGCATTGCAGAAACCTGAGAATATCCGTTCAATTACATTGACTGCCTCCGGTGGATCATTCCGGGATTTACCCATCGAAAAGCTCTCAACTGTAAGTGTAGAAGAAGCCTTAAACCATCCAACCTGGAAAATGGGCCCGAAGATAACCATTGATTCCGCAGGGCTTGTGAACAAGGGGCTGGAAGTGATTGAAGCCCATTTTCTTTTCGGAATTCCGTACGAAAAAATTGAAGTCGTTATTCATCCGGAAAGTATTGTTCACGGAATGATTGAAACAAATGACGGCGCGTATTTCAGTTATTCATCAGATCCGGATATGATTTTTCCTGTAGCACATTCTCTTTTTTACCCTGAAACTGTGAAAACTTTGTTGCGTGAACGCAAACCGGCATCCTGGAAAAACCTACAGTTCATCCAGCCAGATATGAAGAGATATCCCGCTCTCTCAATGGCGTATAACGCAGGAAAAGCAGGTGGAACCGCGCCAGGGATTTTTAATGCAGCAAACGAAGAGGCCGTCTCACTTTTTTTGAACAGAATTATTCAATTCACAGATATTCCAATACTGATCGAATCTGCATTGGAAAAAATAAAGATAGAATACCCGGAAACACTATTGGGATATGAAGAGGCAGCAAATTCCGCCCGCTCATTTATCCGGAATAAATACTTAAAGGAAGCTGTATAAAATTATGCTCATCTTAATTCTCGGTGCAGTTTTTATGCTCGCAGTTTCAATTTTCATTCATGAACTTGGCCATCTTCTTTGCGGAATGCTCGTTGGCGTGAAGGCAAGAATATTTTCAATCGGTTATGGCAGGGGACTCTGGAAAAAGAAGATTGGAGAAACAGTCTACCAGATCACTGCAATCCCGATTGGTGGATACGTTCTCTTTAAGGGGGATGAGTATGGAGAAGGTCTTCGCGGAGAGAAGGGGGAATTGCTCTCAACGCCCCCGCTAAAGAGAATGATCCCTGTTTTAGGCGGACCATTTTTCAATTTTCTTTTGGGATTTATTATTCTTTTCTTTCTTGCGTTAAGTGGAGACCGGGCACCGGGCAATAAAATTTTTATTGATGAATCTATTGAAGAATCATCGCAAGCCTACAAGGCCGGACTCCGGTCAGGAGACCGGATTTTACGGATCAATGGTAAGCCAACAGAAACTTTCGAAGATGTTTTCACTCACATCGGATTATCTGCAGGGGAGCAGCTTGAACTCGAATATGAAAGAAACGGGAGAATGACATCAGTTTCAATCACTCCAGATGTATATTCCAGCGGGGGCAGGCCAACGATTGGAATTGAACCGGCTGGCGATAGAAGGGTTGTCGTAACATTTACATATTCAGAACAATTACGGAACTGGCTGACCCATCTGCTGGATAAAGAAAATAAGTCCGGTGCATTCTTTGTAAAGAGAAAGAAGATTCTGGAGAAAAATCAGGATCAGCCAACTACAGAACCAGCTCCGGAAAAAAGTCAGGAAACGGTCCTAAAATCCAAAGCAATTCAGTATCTTTCGGACGGGGATGTAATCCTTGATGTAGAAGGGAATCAGATCCATACAGTTAGTGAGTTACAGAAAATTCTGGGATTATATCAGGGAAAATCTGTTACTGTTCAGGTAGATCGGAAGATTTATCCTCTTCTTACACCATGGTCTACAGAGGTCATGAAAGTTTCTGCTCCGGTTAACGGGGCTGATGTTCTTGAATTATTCAATCTGAAGGAAAAAGAATTCAATGAATTTGATGTTCGTTCTTTTTCTTTGGCAAGTTATGATCCAAAAATAAAAAACAGGCTTTCCAATATCAAAATAAACGGAAACTCGTTTGATAATTTTATAGCCGTTAAAAATTATCTTTCTAATTTAAAAACAAATTCTATTCAGATTGAAATCGGAGAACTTAGTTATCTGGCCGACTTCAAATTGCGGCCCATCGGATTACTTGGATTTCGTCCTTCTATGAAATTCAATGCCGAAATCAATGAAAAATCCCTTTCAGTTCCGGAAGCCTTTGTGAGTTCCGCTGAAAAAGTATATCAGAATGTGAGCACCTCCCTGATCGGAATCAAGATGCTTTTTACCGGCCTGATGTCGCCGAAGGATAATCTTTCGGGTCCGATTGGAATAGTTCATTTTGCCGGGATGAGCCTTGAATATGGCTGGTTCACTTATCTGGATTTTGTCGCGAGAATATCAATCGCTCTTATGATAATGAATCTATTGCCAATCCCTGTCGCAGATGGTGGCCACCTGGTTTTGTATTTGTACGAAGCAATTGCAGGTAAACCATTGCCCCGAAAAGCAATTGAAATAATTTTCAGAGCAGGATTTGCATTTCTTTTGTTGCTCGGAATTTTTGTGACCACAAATGATTTTCTCCGGTTTCTGTAGAAACCTGTTCAAAAAGATAGAGGTTCTGACAGCCTCGTATAATATTATGGCTGAAAAACATAGTTTCAGGAAAAGTTGTACTCATGAAAGCAAGTAATTATATTCTCCCAACAGCTAAGGAAGATCCGGCAGACGCAGTTGTAGCCTCCCATAAACTGATGATCCGGGCAGGACTAGTCCGAAAATCATCGGCAGGGCTTTACAATTATCTTCCTATGGGTCTTCGGGTTCTCCGAAAAATTGAGAAAATTATCCGGGAAGAAATGGATGCTTCAGGCGCTCTCGAATTCGAATTACCCATTCTGACTCCTGCGGAGTTATGGATCGAAAGCGGACGTTGGGAGCTGATGGGAAAAGAAATGTTTCGTCAGAAAGACAGGCACGATGCGGAATATTCTCTTGGACCGACTCATGAAGAATCTTTTACATCTTTGCTAAAGCCAATTTTGAAATCATACAAAGATCTTCCAGTCAATGTTTACCAAATCCGGGCAAAATTCCGGGATGAAATCAGGCCCCGTTTCGGAGTAATCCGGTCGCGAGAATTCACGATGAAAGATGCTTACTCCTTTCATCCGGATGATGCGTCGCTTAATTTAACTTACGAATTGATGAGAAAAGTCTACAGGAAAATATTTTCACGATGTGGTCTGAACACTATTCCCGTTCAAGCCGATTCCGGGAGCATGGGGGGATCCGGATCTGAAGAATTTATGGTTATTTCACCGATCGGGGAAGAAACCCTTGCATTGTGTGAAAAATGCGGTTATAGTGGAAATGTTGAAAAAACACAGGTAATATTTAAAAATTCCGGCCAGCAGGAGAAACTTTCTCCATACGAAAAAATTTCTACACCGGGAAAAAAAACAATCAACGAAGTAGCTGAATTTACAGGTACAATTCCTGAAAATACCATAAAGTCTGTAATGTATAAATCGGATAATAAAGAAAATATTATCGTATTCATTCGCGGCGACCGGGAAGTGAATGAAGTAAAATTGAAAAATTTTCTCAAATCGCTGGACCTGCGTACACTCAGCAATGAGGAATGCAATTCAATCGGTTGCGTTCCGGGTTTTACTGGGCCAACTATTCCTGAAAAAAAAGAATACAAAATAATTTTTGATACTAGTATCAATCCCCAAACAGCTTACGTAACAGGCGCAAATGAAACTGATTTTCATCTGAAATTTTTTGTTCCCGGACGGGATATGAGTTTTAAGCCGGAAACAATAGATCTTTCGTTAGCCAGCAAGAATGATCCATGTCCCAATTGCTCTTCTCCACTGGACACACAAAAGGGGATTGAAGTAGGACATATTTTTAAACTCGGTGATAAATATACAAAGGCATTTGATTTCAAAGTAAGCGATAAAAATGGAAAACAATTAATTCCGATAATGGGCACTTATGGAATAGGCGTAAACAGGACAATGGCAACTATAATTGAGCAGTCGAATGATTCCAAAGGGATTGTTTGGCCAATTAGTGTTTCCCCTTTTGAAGTATCTCTTGTTAGTATCACAAAAGGGGTAGAGGAACTTTCCAGGATTGAAAAAATTTATCAATACCTGGTTCAAAACGGGATAGATGTTTTCTGGGATGACAGGGATCTTGGACCCGGGTTCAAATTCAAAGATTCGGAAATCGTCGGTTTTCCGGTCAGATTGACACTCGGAAAAAACTTTTTTCAGGATTCCACTTTTTCGATCTTAAATAGAAAATCGGGAGAAGAAAAAACTTCTGTTTTCCTTTCCAATGAGAAGCTTTTGGAAGAAATAAATATCCTTAGAAAGGAATTATTTTTCTCTCTGGAGAAAAATAATTAAAGCAATATGAAGAACGATGAAAACAAAACCGGCTATTTTGGTGAATTCGGCGGACGATATGCACCAGAAATCCTTACTGAAGCGCTCGTTGAACTGGAACGGACATATAACAAATTAAAAAAAAGCCCTAAATTCAAGAAAGAACTGAATTTTTATAATCAGAATTACATTGGACGCCCTTCTCTTTTAACTTATGCCGACAGACTTACTAAATCCTGGGGTGGCGCAAGAATCTGGTTAAAACGTGAGGATCTCAACCACACAGGTGCTCATAAAATAAACAATGCAATTGGACAGGCACTGATCACTAAAGCAATGGGGAAAAAACGGATCATTGCCGAGACAGGAGCCGGGCAGCATGGTTTGGCAACTGCGACGGCAGGAACATTATTTGGTCTTGATACAACTATTTTTATGGGGGAGGAAGATCTCCGCAGGCAGGAATTGAATGCCGTCAAAATCAGAATGCTCGGTGCAAAAATAGTCAGCGTCACTTCAGGAACATCCACACTCAAGGATGCAACCAGCGAAGCAATGCGTGATTGGGCGCTTAACGTATCAAATACTCATTATATTGTTGGATCAGCCATTGGTCCCCATCCGTTCCCTGTAATAGTCCGTGATTTCCAGAGCGTAATCGGAATCGAAACAAAAAAACAATTCATGAAACGGAATAAAAAAAATCCGGATGCAGTTATTGCCTGTGTCGGAGGCGGATCAAATGCGATTGGAATGTTCCATGGTTTTTTAAAGGACAGGAAAGTTAAACTGTTCGGAATCGAAGCAGGAGGTCTTGGAACAAAGCCCGGGGAACATTCTGCGAGTATTACTTTTGGTAAAGAAGGGTTTTTACACGGCACAAGGACGCTGATTATACAGGATAGCAGTGGACAGATTGTTCCTGCCCATTCGGTTTCAGCAGGACTTGATTATCCGGGCGTCGGACCTGAGCACGCTTATCTCGCGAAAACGGGAAGAGTAGAATATTTTGCAGTAGGCGATAAAGATGCGTTAGACGCCTTCCTCGAAGTATCTAGAACGGAAGGAATTATTCCAGCCCTTGAAACTGCGCATGCATTTGTTTTTGCAAAAAAACTGGCGAAAGATCTGGGAAGCAAGAAAGACATCGTTATCTGTCTTTCCGGCAGAGGTGACAAGGATGTTTCCGAAGTGATCCGGCTAACAGGGGGCAGATAGTTGGTCTCAATTTCAGAATCATATTCCGGATCAAAGAAGCCTAAGTTTATTCCGTATTTTTCCCTGGGAGACCCTGACTATACTTTGAGCGTAGAATGGGGGAAAGCTTTAATTGAAGGTGGAGCCGATTTTCTTGAAATGGGGATTCCATTTTCAGATCCCATCGCCGATGGACCGGTTATCCAAAAATCATATAAAAGAGCTCTTGATAACAATCCTTTTTCAATGGAAATTATTCTGGAAACTACGGCCAGCATTCATAAATCAAATAAAAATATTCCCCTCTTATATCTGACCTATTTGAATCCTGTTTACGCTTTTGGATTGAAGAAATTCCTGAAGGCTTCCGCCGCTTCTGGAATACGCGGACTTGTTATTCCTGATCTTCCCTTTGATGCAAAGGAAGCGGTTCAGCTCTTTGATCTGGCAAAAA
>JAIOQL010000098.1:1417-4653 GCA_021413405.1 Leptospira sp. | reverse complement strand
AAATGTGTCAGGGAGGAGGTCAATCTGGTTACTGTTTATGGTTAGCTTGGTCGCGGAGTGATAGGCAAATGCCGTGATAATTACAATTATGGTGAGTGTAACGTAGGGCTTAACGAGAAATACGTCGCAGATCCGGGAGATTAATTTTTTCATTTATTTTGAAATCTTCTTCATGGTTGAAATGAGTTCTTTCATCCCTTTCTTTTTCAGGAGAGGATCAATCTGTTTTGTTCTGTTGACTTCTGTAACGCGTTTACCTTCTGTGATGAAATCGCTTATTAAAAAATTTCCCTTGTCTTCGGAAAGAACCCAAGAAAACGTAATTTTTTCGGAACCCTGATAGAGAATCGAAGAAGCAACGATTGCCTCTTTACCTTTGATTACCGGTTTTTCATAATTGATGTCTATCTTCTCAAAATATTTGAGTGCAATCGGAAATGATTTTGCGATTATGTATTCTTTTATCGATTCTTCAAATTCTTTGAAATCAGCTTCACTGACGTTTGAATGATTTTTTAGAAGGGCTTTGCTGAATGCCTTTGTATCAACCATTTCAATTGCTTTGTCATTTTTCTTGAAACGGATATATCCGATTAATTTTTTTACTGCGGAAATTGCATTTTCTTCCGGAGTCGCCGGGGTTTCTTTTTCCTGGGCAGAGATAGAATTGAAGCTCAAAACAACGATAGTGAGAATTGACAGAATTGATTTTTTCACGGCGATTCCTTGCTGAAATTTCAGATAGAAATACAGTACGAGGAAAATCAGATTAGAGTCAATAAATAACTTGCTGCTATGAGTTCAGATCCTGAACCATTTTTGCAATCCGGGCAACCCCTTTGTCAATCCCTTCCTGCCCGAGAGCGTATGACAGTCGGATTGCATTGTCATCACCGAAAGCTGAGCCGGGAACGGCGGCCACATCATATTTTTCGAGAAGGTGACTACAGAAAAGACTGCTAAGAGATGTTTCTTTTGATTTCGATTTCAGCGCTTCAAATCCTTTCGTTTTATAAATCCCATCGATGTATGGAAAAACATAAAAGGCTCCCTGGGGCATGCGGCATGCGACCCCGGGAATTTTATTCAACGATTCAACAATTTTCTTTCTTCTATCGTCAAAAGCTGAAACCATTTTTCCTATGCAGGCCTGATCACCTTTCAGGGCTTCTTCTGCCGCATACTGAGAGATCGATGAGGCATTTGAAGTGGACTGACCCTGGATGGTGTCCATGTTTTTTATTATTTCCGGGTGTCCCGCCCCATAGCCAATTCTCCATCCTGTCATGGAATAGGCTTTGGAAACACAATTCGCAATGAATGTTCTTTCTTTCAGTTCGTTAGATATCATTGCAGGATTATAGAATTCAAAGCCGTCATAGATGATTTTTTCGTAGATATCATCAGATAAAATCATAATGTTTTCTTTGATCAGGATTTCGCATAACGCTTCAACATCCTTCCTGGAATATCCCGCCCCCGTTGGATTCGAAGGAGAGTTAAAAATGAAAACTTTTGTTTTTGGTGTGATTGCTTTTTTCAGTTGCTCCGGTGAAATTTGAAAATTATTTTCAGCTTTCGTTTGAACCAGGACTGGAATGCCTTCCGAGATTTTTACTATGTCAGGATAACTCACCCAGTAAGGAGATGGAATGATAACTTCATCGCCAGGGTTGAGGGTCGCCATAAAAAAATTATATATTACCTGTTTGCCCCCGGCAGAAACAATGAGGTTTTTTCTTTCATATTTGAGTTTGTTGTCCCGTTCAAACTTTGTTATGATTGCATCTTTTAGTGTCGCTGTTCCGGTTACAGGGGTATATTTCGTCATTCCCCTGTCGATAGCTGCTTTCGCGGCAGCTTTAATGTGATCAGGTGTATCAAAATCAGGTTCACCGGCTCCGAAGCCGACAACATCTTTTCCTTCTGCTTTCAGCGCATTTGCTTTTGCGGTGATCGCAAGAGTTGGTGAAGGTTCTACTAAACTAAGTCTTTTTGCCTGTAATAACATATTTACATTCTCCTTTTTGAGTTAGCCACTGAAGTTTATTTTGTCATTCCGACTTGACCGGAATCCACAAAGCATCAACATTCTTATACATAAAATCTCAGCGCCTCCGCGTCTCTGTGGTAAAATATGTGAATTGAAATTAAATCGCTGCCGGGGCGGGCTCGGGTTCAATTTCTTTTTCCTTTGTGCCGTTGCTGAACTGATCAAAAGTATAAATTTCATACTCATATCCCTGTTCCGTAAGAAAGAGCTGTCTGTTTTGTCCGAATCGTTCTTCACTCGTATCCCTTGAGATAAGAGAAAAAAAGATAGCAGTGTTGTTAACTGCTTTCGGACGCAAAATCCGACCCAGTCTTTGGGCCTCTTCCTGTCTCGAACCGAATGTTCCCGAAACCTGGATCGCAATATTTGCATCAGGGAGATCAATTGAAAAGTTTGCAACCTTACTTACAACCAGGGTTCTTATTTTTCCTGAACGAAATGCGTCATATAGTTCCTGACGTTCCGGTAAAGGAGTTTTACCTGTGATGAGAGGGAATTTAAATTTTGCAGAGATTTCTTCGAGCTGGTGAATGTATTGCCCTATGATGAGAATATTTGAATTCTCATATTTTTTCAGGATTACATCAATCGCCTTGAGTTTCTCCGGATTTTCAGAAGCAAGACGGAATTTTTCCCTGTCATCTGCTACGGAATATTTCAATCTTAGTTCTTCTTCCATAGGAACCCGTATTTCGATACACTTGGCTTCTGCGATCCAGGACTTGTTCTCCAGTTCTTTCCATGGGACGTCATATTTTTTTGGACCTATGAGGCTGAACACATCCTCCTCAAGCCCGTCCTCCCGGACCAAAGTTGCTGTCAGGCCAAGTCTGCGCTTCGCCTGTAGTTCAGACGTCATGCGAAATACTGGTGCCGGAAGAAGATGCACTTCATCATAGATGATGAGTCCCCAGTTGTTCGCGCTGAAAATATGAAAATGTGTGAAATCAGTTCCTTTCTTTTTTCTGTGTGTTAAAATATTGTATGTAGAAATTGTGATCGGCTTTATTTCCTTCGTTTCCCCGGAGTATTCACCAATGTCTGATTCAGGAATATCCGTTTTATCGAGTATCTCATTTTTCCATTGGCGGATAGAAAGAGTATTTGTAACAAGGATCAGGGTTTCTGCTCCAATGATTTGCATGACACCCATTCCAACGATTGTTTTCCCCGCACCGCAGGG
>JAIOQL010000098.1:0-1382 GCA_021413405.1 Leptospira sp. | reverse complement strand
AACAACAACGCCAGAGCCGCCTTCATTTCTTCCCCCTGCATGGAAAACATCCACAGATGCTCTCTGGTAGTCCCTCATACCAAAAACTTTTCCGGTTGCAGAAGTGGCTTTCATATTAAAGCCGTATTTATTTCCTTCATCGTATCCGGCAAGATCCTCAACAGGGAATCCGATTTTAATGAGGGCCTGTTTAATATGTCCGCGAAATTCCTTTTTAACAATGATTTTGTCGTTGTTCAGTCTCTCCTGGATGAAAGGTTGAATTGCACGGTGATTCCCGATCTCCTGTAAAAATCCAGGTTCATTAGAGATGATTACAAGTTCTCCACTTTCTTCTTTTACCAGTTTAACTTTGCCATACCTGCTTATCTGTTCCCGGATCTCGTTTATGACGTTTTTAGGAACGGAGTATCTTGCATATTTTTCCAGGCTCTCTACGATTTCATCTGAGGACATCGCAATGGAAGCAGCATTCCAGAGGGATAGCGGAGAAATTCTGTATGTGTGCAGGTACTCAGGACTCTTTTCGAGTTCGGCAAATTTTGAAATGATTGTGCGGCATTCTTCAAACTCCGGGTTATCCACCTCAAGAAGCATTGTTTTGTCACTCTGAACGATAAGCGGTTTGCTCATATTTTACCTCATTATACACGCGTACCAAGCCTGAAAAAAAGGGGTGTTCTGTCAAGTCAAATAAGGGCTGTTTTTCGAGATGCGATGTGGACCGGCAAATTGCCCATTCTTGAGGGTGGGGGAGCTTTCGGTTTTTGCCCGAAAGAAATTTGTATAATAGGAATAAGTGTTGACGCATAACTCCTTATTTGATATTGATTCTCAATATCAAATAAGGAGAGCGAATATGTGCGAAGGATGTGGTAAATGCGGATGCCAAAAGAAAGGGATTCTAACCGAACCGAATAAATTAGAGCCTGTAGGTTCCGGAGTAGCAGATGAAACCATTTTGTCGGAACTCCGACAGAATGATCGCGATTTCTTTTGTTTAATTGAGGACCGGACAAGCTATTTTCCCGGGAATCCTGGAAATTTGTAATTCGGAGTAAATGAGTCAGGCAGAATTTTGATTTGAATTCCTGAAAGTATTCCGGACTTTCATATTATATTATGCCACCCGCTCTTACACATTTAGCACTGCATGTCCATGATATCGGGAAAAGTATTAATTTCTATCGGGAATATTGCTCCATGAGTATTACCCACGACAGGAATTCTGATATGGACCGGGTTGTCTGGATATCTGAGAAAGGGAAGGAGAATGAATTCATCATAGTGCTAATTTCCGGAGGGAAGGATCGTCCAGCCTTTACCGGAGAATTTTCTCACTTGGGGTTTGCCGTCGGGAGCAAACAAGATGTAGACCTTAT
>JAIOQL010000072.1 GCA_021413405.1 Leptospira sp. | reverse complement strand
CATTCATTCAGCCTATGTGCATCGGGTAAAAAAACTTCTGTTTCTCGGATCATCCTGCATATACCCGAAATTTGCCGATCAGCCGATCCGGGAAGATTCTCTTTTAGGCGGGAAGCTGGAACCAACGAACGAAGCATATGCAATTGCAAAGATTGCCGGTGTAAAAATGTGCGAATTCTACAACAGGCAGTATCATACTAATTTTATTTCCGCAATGCCCACAAACCTCTTCGGAGCAGGGGATAATTACAGTGCTATGGCTAAAATAATTAAGGAAGTTGTAGGATATTCCGGATTGCTGGTTTTTGATTCAACGAAACCGGATGGTACACCAAGAAAACTATTGGATTCCTCCCGGCTTCGGGCACTTGGTTGGAAACCAAAGATTAGCTTGCGACAGGGCATTGAAGCAACATACAAGGATTTTTTGAGCGGAAATGTGAGAATGTGATGCATCCTTTTTTCAAAATAAGAATCCCAATGAATTAGAAAAATTCAGATTCCTTTAATTCCAAAAAAATAATCGGAGCGCCCTGTTTTCACTGTAATTTCCTCTTTTTACACCCGGACGACCGGAAATAATTTATTTATTTTTTATGCAAAAGTCTTTAGGTTCCGTAAAAAGCGTATTTTTTTTTGACGATCCTGAAAAATTCCGTAAAAAAGACAGGCTCCTTCATTAAATTAATTGATAGTAGAAGTCAAATCTATCGAAAATAGAATAAAGAGCAGACTAAAATGATTAATGTGTTACGTTCTATAATTATTTTACTAATCTTTGCATCCCCGTTATTTCCCTGGGATCTGGAATTTGATAGAAACGATGTAAAAGTCTTTTCGAGAAATTATCATGACTCTGGAATCCGTGAATTCAAAGCAATTACCTGGGTTCATGTCCCGGTGGAATCACTGATTGCTGTGTTACAGGACTCAGATTCATACATTCATTGGATGGATACCTGTATTGTGTCCAGGGTTGTAAAGAAAGTAAATTTTTTCGAACAATTCACATATATGGAGAATAAATCACCTCCCGGCATAACAAATCGTGATTTCGTTATTTATTCCAAACTGATTAAGGATAAAAAAACCGGGGTGATAACGATCTATTTAAACGCCGCCCCGGAAAAGGTTCCTGAAAAACCGGAGAAGGTCAGGATCAAAAATCTGGTCGGCAGTTTCCAGTTTATTCCATTTAAGAACCATTCTACGGGGATACAATATCAGCTTCATCTTGATCCGGATGGGTATATACCTAATTCGATGGGTAATGCAAGCCTGAGTGACCTTGTCTATCAAACCGTTCAGAATTTGAGGGTCTTCGCGGCTAAAAAAGAATACCAGGGCAAAACCTTCAGAGAATTGAACTGATTTATCCGAGTAGCACTTAACGCATCATATCAAATATATTATTCCATGGATTCCCCATTCATAGTAAATAGATTGAACCTTCTTTTGTATAATCCAAAATCTGCTTAAAAGCCTAAAAATATGAACGCAACCCTCGCAACAGTCGATTACCTGATTATTTTCTCTTTCGTGCTGTATATGATCCTGATAGGATATTTTCTGAAAAAGAAAGTGAATTCTTCCGGAGACTTTCTAATGGCGGGACGCAAAATTCCCGGATGGATCACCGGTATTGCTTTTATTTCCGCAAATGTCAGTGCAATAGAACTGATGGGAATGAGTGCGAGTGGAGCACAATATGGTGTTGTGACATTTCATTTTTACTATATTGGCGCTATCCCCGGAATGATTTTTCTTGGGATATTTATGATGCCCTTCTATTATTCAACGAAGATACGTTCTGTTCCCGAATATCTCAGGTACAGATTCAACAACGCAACTCATCTGCTGAATAGTATTACAACTTTAATTGGTATGGCGCTTGGATCGGGGATTTATCTCTATTCAATGGCTCTCATTTTTGAGGTGATGTTCGGGTGGAATTTTTATTTCTCAATCGGATTCTCAGCCGTTACAGTTTTGATATACACATATTTCGGAGGGCTCGGCTCGAGTATTTACACGGAGGTAATGCAATTTTTTTTGACAGTCCTCGGACTATTCCCTCTCGTTATTCTCGGACTGATAAAAAACGGGGGCTGGAGTGGAGTTCTCTCGAAGCTTCCGGAAACATCCAGACATCTCTGGAAATTTTTACCGTCAGGAGAAAATCCTTTGGGTTGGGATATAATTTCTGTGGTTTTCGGATTGGGCTTTGTTCTTTCATTTTCTTACTGGACCTGCGGATTTGCTGAAGTCCAGAGAGCGATGGCGGCTGAGGACTACAACGCAGCCCGTAGAACCCCCCTGATTGGAGCGATGTTTAAAATTTTTCTACCATTCGTAACCATAGTCCCGGGGATAATCGCATTTTCAGAAGTGAAAGAGGCAATGGGTGGAGATTATAATAAGTCATTTTTACTCATGCTAAAAACTTTTTATCCCAGTGGAATGTTGGGACTCGGGACTACGGCCCTTCTTGCGGCATTTATGGCGGGTATGTCAAGTTCGGTTACGGCGCTCAACACTATATTCACTTATGATCTGTATCAGACATATATGAAACCGGGACTCTCCGATGAAAAATATCTGAAAGTCGGAAAGATTTGCACAGCT
>JAIOQL010000097.1 GCA_021413405.1 Leptospira sp. | reverse complement strand
GTGAACCTGTAGCTGTACCGGTTCTCCCAACGGCAGCAATTACTTTTCCCATTTTTACTGTTTCACCAGTTTGGATATATGTTGATGCAAGATGAGCATATTTTGTTGTATAACCTCCCTTATGTCTGATAATGATTGTGTTACCGTAACCACCATCTCTTCCAACGAATTCGACTGTACCTCCGGAAGATGCGATTACTGCTGTGCCCACATTGGCGGAAAGATCCAGTCCGGTATGATAATTCTTCTTGAAATGGTTGAATGGATCTTTCCGTGACCCGAATCGGGATGTAACTCTTGCATGTGGGACAGGAAGCAGAAAAGAACGTAACTTTACAATACGTGTCGTGAAATTATTTTTTCGCAAAACCGGTATCCGAAGAGTTTGCCCGGATTTTAAAGAAGCAGATTTCAGATGGTTTAATGATTTAAGCCTGGAAACGGTTGTATGAAAAGTTTTTGCGATTGTTTTGAGAGTTTCTTTTTCTTTCACACTATAAGTTTCTATGGATTCTCTTGCACCGCGAACCAGCCTTGAGGATATGACCCTCGAAATTTTAAGAGAGTCAGGTAAACTATAATCAGATTCTTCTTTTCCGGAAGCGACGGATTCCTGTTCCCCGCTCGAGAACAATTCTTTTATTTGAGTATCATCGCTGTCAAAAAATTGATAAGAATCCCGTTCGGTGTATTCTTTCAGGTCGCCTTCGATTTGTTCAAACGGATTTGATTTCAACTGAAGGGAATGGAAAATGAATAGCGCAAGAATAAACCGGAGCATATTCTATAATATCGGATTTTGAATAATCGATTCTTGAATAGGAGAACATTATTTTTGCAAAGAACTAAAATGAGTTAAAGAGACAGATTACAGGCTAAAGCGAAATTAAAAATATTATAAAATTATCTCAGCGGCTACGGCGTGTTTTTGGGGGTAATAAAGTCAATTTTTCATTAATCAGATTATCCAGCTCAGAAATAGAAAACTTTTTGTCTTTGTAATCATCATTTACGATATACATGATTAGTTTGCCAATCGCATATTCCCGTTCCTCTGTGCTTGAATAACATTTTACTTTCAGCAATGAGGCAGTAGATTCGATCCAGATTTTCACATGGGTGTCTTTCTTTAGAATCTCATTATTGCCGACATTGATATTTTCTTTAAGAATATACACCCTATCCTTGTAATGTTCATTCAGGTCCGCAACTCCCTCTCTTAGAATTAATCTTCTTTGACAAAAAGAAAACAACGAAATCGAAATCAGAATTATCAGGAATCTATTCCTGTGAATTTTTCTGGTGAACGTCCTTGCGGGCCTTAGATTTTCAGATTGGAAGGGATGGGAATGATTCATACCGATTTAATGATTCCATATTGCCATCACCTGCCATAAAGCAAATTTTTCTTTAAATTTAAAGATTTAGAAAATAAATTCATAAAAATTCCTCAAAACTATCATCCTGACAGCACTTTTTTTACCTGATATATGTTAGGAGAACAAAATGAATTCTGGTATGTCATATTTTTACAGCGCGAACCTTGAGGGATTCGACGCAAAATTAGTAAAGGTCGAGGTCAATCTAAAACGAGGAATTCCCCGGTTTATTGTAGTTGGATTGCCAGCGACATCTATTAAAGAATCTACGGATCGGGTGCGCATCGCCATCGAAAATAGCGGATATGATTTTCCCCTTCAGAATATACTGGTTAATCTTGCACCTGCCGGTGCCCGAAAAGACGGATCCTGGTTTGATCTGCCAATAGCATTGGGAATACTTGCTGCAAGTGACCAGATACAGGCAAGTGTTAAAACTGATGAATTTTTGATTCTTGGGGAACTTGGTCTTGATGGTCGTGTGAAACCACTTAAAGGTCTGATAAATATGCTCTTGTCTTTAAGAAAATCATGTATCAAATCCGTGATAGTCCCGGAGGAAAATAAATACGAGGCTTCGCTGATCCCGGATTTGAATATTTTTGCTATTTCTCATATCCTTGATTTGAAAACCGTTCTGAATGGAACAAAGTCACCCGAGCCATTCAGACAAAAAGCAAATCCTCATTCAGATCATCTCAGAAAAATCCGGATATATAAAGATCAGGCTGCTGCATTCCGTGCTCTGGAAATTGCGGTGGCCGGAAAACACCATCTGCTACTGATCGGAACCCCCGGTACAGGTAAAAGCATGATAGCTAAGCTGTCTCCAATCTTACAGCCACAGATGTCAGACGAAGAATTCCTCGAAGTGCTTCGGATCAGATCGATAAACGAGCTCGTATCAAATCAATCGTCTCTATCAATAAGAAGGCCATTCAGATGTCCGCATCACACATCATCTGATATTTCAATCGTTGGTGGCGGAAGCGATCCAAGAATGGGTGAGGTAACTCTTTCTCACAATGGAATCCTGTTTCTGGATGAATTGGGTGAATTCAAACCGTCTGTCATTCAAAGTTTGCGGGAACCGATGGAAGAAGGATTTATTACTGTCTCCCGGGTTCGAGGTCACATAACCTACCCGGCTTCCTTTCTGCTGATTTGCGCAACAAACCCTTGTCCTTGCGGATATTTTAATTCTGAAGAACGAACCTGTTTCTGTTCCTCCGCAAAGGTTAAATCTTATTTAACAAAATTCTCGGGTCCGTTCCTTGACAGAATTGATCTGGAGATAGAAATCAAAGCATCGGGAAAAAATAAAGAAGCAATAGAAATTGATCTGAATGAAAGTTCAAATAAAATTCAGAGAGCAAAATTAATCCAGGAAGAAAGATATAGAGGTAAGAAATATCAAAGAAATGGAATGATTCCTGGAGATGATCTTGACCATTATTTTGTCCTGGATATTGGAGCAGAAAAAATCTGGACCAGGATCAGGGAGAGCCCGATGGCCAGCATCAGAAAATTAAATATTATCAGAAAAGTAGCCCGCACGATTGCGGATATGCAAAACTCAGAACTGATACAGGAAGAGCA
>JAIOQL010000201.1 GCA_021413405.1 Leptospira sp. | reverse complement strand
CTGTTTCATCATCAATTCCATCACCGTCAGTATCGGTGAGGACTTTATCACTGGAGAAATTGTAAAGAGAACCGGATAGGGTTTCGAAAGAATTGGAAAGATTGTCACTGTCCCCATCAGGGCCGGTGGTTACCGAAATAGTGTTTTTCACCCATTTTGCATTTTTATCAAGAGCGAAAACGGAAAAAGTATATGTGTTTCCCTGTGTGAGACCTGTGACACGAAACGTATTTATGTTTGGAGAAGAACCTGCTGGAGACACTCCCTGTCCCATGAGTGAAACACCGAGTCCGCGACGAATCACAACGCCGTCGAAATTTGGATCGTCCGGATTTTCCCATTGAAGAATTGCGGTCGTTGATCCGGGAATTGCTTTGAGGTTGGTAATGTTCAAAGGTGGTGCATTGTCCGGAGTTGCCTCGCAAAGATTAGATGCAGTTCCCTGTGAAGTGTCCCCAGCCCTTTTCAATATGACAGTGTAATTCGTTGAAGGATTGGTTGTTCCATTCCATCCCCCACCTAACTGAATAGTTTGTCCCTGTAGAAATGTTTTTCTGTAGATTTTAAAATCCATAGGACTAAGAACTATGTTGTTCATCTTTTGTCCCGTATACACAAAGCCGGCAGCCGGTTTTAGCCATGTTGGTATGTTCGGAATATCTTCGAAAATTACATAAACGTCCAGATTTGTATGGGCCGTGAAAACGATGTAATCATTTCCGGGATAGAATTTGTGATCCGCCGGAAAATCTGCGTTCTGGCAGGTTATTCCTCCGACCGAACCACCGCCTGCCCCGCCATTGCAAGGTGAAATTCCAAGTGCATTCCGGAAGCCAAAATTATTGAATGCGTTGAAGGTTGGGGCACCAGCTGTTGAATCAAAAACATAGTTGCGATCCTGATAGAACATGGCTGCAAGATCTACGGTGGTAAATTTTGCACCGCCATGTCCCCCGATTCCGGAAGGAAAATCATTCGCGATACAGGCAGGTGGAGCCGGGGCTGTTGTGTTTGCAATTGCAGGAGCTGCCACGAGTACGAATGGGGTAAAATGATCCGTAGTTGCCGTAACAATTGAATTTTGTGTATCAACAGTGACACCCTTTACAGGTAACCATTTATTCTGGCCTGCATCAAAATAATAAACATAGAATTCTTCTACAAACCCTGAAGATTTAAGAGCTGCTTTGTCATAATTATATTGAATCTGTACGGGGGTAGCAAAGAGAACACTGGAAGTAGTTCCTAGTGCCGGAGGCGTTAAAGGCGAATCCAGTTTTGAAGTGTCAATCCCCAGATCATAAACCTTCCCGACAGGAACCAGTGTATTGTTTATCGAAGCGGGCAATGATAGGCTCGATTCAGAAACTGAAAATGCCTGAGCTGGTGCACCATTTGGCAGCCCCTGAATGGTTGGGGGTTCAGAAACCTGAGGAGCCGGTGCCGGAAGAGGTGTTGGATTGTCAGACCCGCTCCCACTGGACGCACCAGAACTACCGGAAGTCAAAAAGGCTAGTAGCCCGAGAGAAGTTTTTACACCGTTACTTTTGGAAAGTCCGATACAATTCGATAAAAAAGTAATAGCTATACATAGCGTAGTTAAGGAGAAAATTTTTCGCATAAAACCTCGATCAATTTCTGATATATTCTATCAGTAATACTTCAGTTCTAAAATCAAAGGAGTTTCGGAAGTTAGTCAAGAAGTTTTTTTCACCAAGGCGTTGTCGGAACTACTCCAATTGGTATTATATGCCATAGCATGCAAATGCGCATTGGGGGAACTCCACCAGAAGGTTTCGTCCAACCAGTCAGGATTGCGGAATGCAATTGTTCCGACGCTTTATGAGACATAACTAAAGCGAGAGCGATGGAGGCGGCGTCAAAAAATTGTGAACGCAATTTTTAGACGGTAGCCGAGAGCGCGGTCGGGAGCGAACCTCCTGGGAGAATTTGCGACCGGGTCGCCCGATTGTTTTCACCAGAAAAGTTAGGGGTACTTGAATTGTGACATAAGTGGACGGGAGCCCGTATCAGCCTTTTTTCTTGGCGACAATGAGTATCCGGCCACCGCTCTCTTTGAATTTATCCATATTATAGTTTCCATAGATATTCAATATCTCGAACTTATGGTCTTCGAGCCTGCTTTTTATCTCGTTCAGAAAGAAGACTCTCATTATGTGTTTGTCTTTGACTTCCCGTTTGTCCAGATTATAGACATAATTCACCTCGACCACGGTCGCTGCGTCGGATCGGGTCAGGCGAAATCCGCGGTTACGGCGGATATTGAGTGTGCCGGATTTCACCGCTGTGACGTTGCTGATCGGTTTGCGTTTGATTCTCCTGATCGGACTTGCATTCCAAACCTCGAGTATTGCGAGCCCGGCAGGTTTCAGGTTTTGCTGAAGCAGTTTGAGGCAGGATTTCACTTCTTCGTCGGAGATCAGGTAATTGAAGGATCCAAAAAGACTGACAATGCTGTCATAGTTATGGGTTGCCTGGTAGCCTTGCATAAAGCCTGTCTCAAAACGGCAATGCGGAAAACGTTTTTTGGCTTCCCCTATCATTTTGTCAGAGCTGTCAACCCCGACGACTTCATAGCCCCTCGACTGAAGTGCTTTGACATGTTCCCCGGTTCCGCACCCGAGATCGATGATTGATTTTATCTTGTGTTTTTTGAATATGTCGTCCAGAAAATAGATCTCTTCATCGAACCGGCGTCCCCCTTTTTCGAGGTCAAAATAGTATTCAGCCAGTTCTGTATAAAGTTTCATTATTTTATATGGCGCGCAATGCGTTTGCTGCCGTTACTAAATATATAACGGCTTTTGTAATATGATAAAACAATTATTTATTTTATCTCTGTGTTTTTTGGGAAAAAATTTATCAGCAGATGATAAGGCGGGTTTTTCGCCCACCCCGGAAATGTATTTATATTCCTTTCTTTCTTTTTCTTCATTCACTGGACTCATATTCCTGATTACGGGACTTCTGAAAAAAGATATTCCGGGTGTTAAATCCCCTCCACATGGTGCCAGCCGTAGGCGGCGAGCACGGTTTGGTCGAGGCGGCGATGGAGGTTTCTTAATTCTTCGATGCCGGAAACGGCTGCCTCGGGGGTGGGGTAGAGAGTGAGTGGCGATTGG
>JAIOQL010000053.1 GCA_021413405.1 Leptospira sp. | reverse complement strand
TTTTCCATTTGTTTCTTTTAAGCGAGCAGCCGCCAGAGGCACCGGGTCTTGTATGTATTTAAAAGGGCGGCTGTGGGTAATGTCCTGAATTCTGCCGAAGAAAAATGAAAGTGTTTATTGATTAATTCGATCAGGAAAGTAAAATAGATTTATCTATGAAAACAAAAATCATAATTGTAGTGGTCCTCATTCTTTGTTTTATATTGATCGCGTGCTTTTATCTTTTGCAATGGAATCCTTTCAATCCATTGCATGAGGCGTCACTAAAGATAGGAAATAGGGATCGGGATTTTTCATTTTATATCCCGGAAGGATTAGTTGCAAAACCAAAGCTTCTCTTTGTCGTTCATGGCTCCGATATGAAAGCAGCATCGATGCAATTGATCACCGGTCATCAGTTTGATAAACTTGCCGAGAAGGAAAAAGATTTTATTATCGTTTATCCTCAAGGGTTCCGGAAATACTGGAATGATTGCAGGAAGGAGGCAACTTACGATGCCAATAAATTGAATGTAGATGAATTGCTTTTTTTTGAGGCAATGATAGATTATTTTGTGGAAAATTATGGAATTGAAAAAAAGGCAGTGTTTGTGACCGGGTTTTCCAATGGTGGGCACATGGCGTTCAAAATTGCATTAGAACGTCCGACAATGCTACTGGGCATTGCTGCGGTTAGTGCAAATCTTCCGATTGAATCAAATGATGATTGTTCCGCTTCAAATAAACCAGTTTCGGTGCTTGTTATAAATGGAACTTCTGATCCTATAAATCCTTACAACGGCGGTGTTGTAGAAGTTGGAGATGGTCAGAAACGTGGTGCAGTCGTATCGACTGATGAGACATTGAACTATTGGTTGCGTTCGGCAAAATGTAATTCGAGTCTGGCGAAAGAAAATGATTTTCCTGATATTGAAACCTCAGACAAATCTAAAGCAGTCCAATTTTTTTTTGATTGCAAAGAGACCGGAAAAAAAGTGTCCTTGATCAAAGTAATGAATGGTGGGCATATTTATCCCAATCCGACTTTCTTTCTCTGGCCAAAGGAACTCGGTAATGTAAATAAAGACATAAATGCCCCCGAAATAGTTTTAAATTTTTTTAGAAGTTTGCTATAACAGTATATCTTGGAACTTCGTATATTTTATTAACGTTAAGCGATATCAATAATCGAATAGATTAAATGCCAAATTTTGAATGAAAAGAATAATAGAATCGTTCATTACTAATCGTCTGTTCCTTTACCTCGGAATGGGGTTTATTTTTTTTGCTGGAGTCCTGTCCCTGGCTGGACTTCGACGGGATGCTTTTCCAAATGTAGATATGAAACAGCTTGTAATTTCCACAAAATTTCCCGGAGCCTCACCGCCAGACGTGGAACTCAGGGTTACATTTCCAATTGAAGAACGTTTGAAAGAGATCGAGGGTATTGATGAAATCAGATCATTCTCCAGGAATTCTGTTTCAGACATCGATGTTCGTGTTGATCTCGATGAAAGAAATCCGGAAAAAGTACTGAATGAGATCCGTCGCGCAGTTGATAATGCCATCTCCGAATTTCCTGTCCAGGTGACAGAGAAACCGAAAATTACAGAACGTAAATCGGGTTCATTCCCTATCCTTGATTTTTCTGTTTTTGGCGGAAAAGATGAAATTGAACTTCATTCATCCGGAGAATTCATCGAACTGGAGCTCGAAAAAATTCCAGGTGTTGCAAGGGTTGATGTTTTTGGAAAACGTGACCGGGAGTGGCACATTC
>JAIOQL010000200.1 GCA_021413405.1 Leptospira sp. | reverse complement strand
ATCCATCGTAATGCCGATCAATAGTCCCGGTTCTTTTGATGAAGTGACAAAAATGACAAGAAAATTTCCGGGAGTGAACCGTCCCAGAGCAATTCTGTTTGAAGGCGATCCAGGTGTCGGAAAAACAACAATGGCAAGAGTAGTTTCCTGTCTCTGTAAGGTGCCGCTCGTTTATGTCCCGATTGAATCAATTCTGAGTAAGTACTATGGTGAAAGTTCTCAGAATCTCGCTTATGTTTTCGATGCGGCTGCCCTTTTCCCTTCTGCGTTAATTTTTCTCGATGAAATCGATGCTCTTGCAGGAAGCCGCGATGATGGAATGATTGAAGCCACCCGGAAGTTACTCTCAGTTCTTCTCCGGAAATTGGACGGTTTTGAAGGAAAACCAAAAACAATCACAATTGGAGCTACAAACAGAAAGCAGGATCTGGACAGGGCTCTCTTATCCCGTTTTGACCGGTCCATTTTTTTTCCGCTGCCGAACAGACAGGAACGTGCCATAATTCTCGGTCAATATGCCTTTCATCTCTCCGAAGGTGAACGGATCGAGATTGCGGGAGCCCTGGAAGGTTATTCAGGGAGAAACCTGAAAGATTTCTGTGACGGTGTGGAGCGGAAATGGGTTTCAAGCCTCATTGAAAAAGGACTGAAAATAACAGCTCCCTCTTATGAGACATACAGAGAATCGGTATTATTGTCCCAAAAGTAAAATATTGGGTTTTTCAGGATCTGAAAATTTTTCCAAAAAAAAATCCCGGAATTATTAATTTGCTACTTGAAATCCGATAATAGTTAAAGATAATTCTTTACATGTAATTCCGGTGGGTGAGAATATCTTTATATATTCAGTGTATAATCAAGGATGATTGGACTATGAGAAGACTAATAATACTAACAGCGTTTTTGCTTGGGTTTTCCCTTTTTGCGCAGGGTGCACAGGTAAAGGCAGAAAATGAGGGCAAGAACAATTCACAGTTCGCTGCAGCTGTGGAAGCTACGGAGAAATCTCTGGATCAGAGAATTTTCAAATTGAATGAAGATTTGACCAAGCATACAGTGCTCTTCAAATTAAAAGTAGATGTTCTTCCTTTCCG
>JAIOQL010000199.1 GCA_021413405.1 Leptospira sp. | reverse complement strand
AGGGGTGTACATCCCGCCTGCGATCCTCGAAGGGGATCCCGGATTGGGCTCGTCAAAGATTGCTACTTTCTTTCCTCGGGATTTCAGGAAATAATAGAGCAGTGATCCGGCGATTCCCTGTCCGATCAGAATATAGTCATACACCTATCTAGTACATGTCCACCGCTTTGAAAGATGAGATTTCCCCTAATCTCCTTCTTGAAAGCTTTTGTAGCGACGTCAGTCCTTCCAATATGAATTCTACTCCCGTTGCAAAGAGCCTATCGTCTTTATCCAGACCTTTTTCGTGGAGTAATTCCCATAGTCCCGGGACCACTTTTAACAGATTTTTATAGTTTGCTATGGGCATCTGATCTGAAATTTCGAGTTTCCCCGCGGCATGGACCTGTTTTGCTATCTCATTGAAAACACTGTCATGTTTTTTTGCAGGAAAAAATTCTTCGAAAATAACTTTGGTGGCCTGATCTATCAGTTTCATAACCACCTGGTACTCCGTGATCGCTTCGTCGCGGTATGGATCGAGTTCAATTTTCCCGGAACTCGAAGTGAAAAGGTTTCCCAGATCGGTCATTCTCACATACCCTTTTGATTCTCCCAACTGGAGAGCACGTCTTCTTGCGGAACTGACAGCGACTTCATAGTTTGCAATTGATAGCCTCGCACTGACTCCGGACTTCTGATTGACCAGGTGAGAACTTCTTGCCTGGATTGTTATTTCTTCGATAATTTCTGCAATGAATTCCGGAACCTCCACTTCCGGAAAATCCAGCGGAAGATCGATTTCCTGTTTTGTGATATCGAGTCCTATCTTCCTTGTTTTAGGGTAGTGGGTTCGTATCTCCGAACCGATCCGGTCTTTCAGCTGGGTAATTATTTTTCCGCTTCTCGAATAATCATCCGGGTTTGCCGTAAAGCAAATGAATACGTCGAGAGGAAAACGAATCGGGATACCACGTATTTGTACATCAGATTCTTCCATAATATTAAAAAGAGAAACCTGAACCAGGTAATCCAGATCAGGAATTTCATTGATTGCAAAAATTCCCCCGTTCATCCTCGGGAGAAGCCCGAAGTGAATAGCACCCTCCGAAGAAAGAGGTTCTCCACCAACAATTTTTGATGGATCCAGATCTCCGATTATATCACCGATCTTGGCCCCCGGTGCCAACCTCTCCCCATACCTCTCTTCCCTTGAAATCCACTTAATTGGCGTCGCATCTCCATGGAGTTCCAATATTCTCTTTGCTTTAGCTGTAATCGGCAAATAGGGACTTTCTGGTATTTCGGTCCCGTCTATTATGGGTAGATATTCATCTAAAAGGCCGGTTAATAGTCGCATAATCTTCGTTTTTGCCTGCCCTTTCTCTCCTAAAAGGACTATATTGTGCCCGGATAGTACGGCTGAGATGATTTGAGGAATAACAGTCTCTTCATAGCCATGTATACCAGGGAATATAGATTCTTTATTCCTTATTTTGAATGCCAGGTTTTCCGCCATTTCCCGCTTAACCGAACGGCGTTTATGGGCACTATTCTTTAATTCACCGAATGTTTTGATATTTTTTGTCATAATTTTCCGTATTAGATCTGAGATAAGTAGCGATGTTTCGCTCTATTTAGACATCATAAACCGGCTGACGCTTGAATAATCAAGTTGTTATAAGAACTCTTCCAAAAAAGGACAGGTTCCTACAGATTTTAACGATAGTTTACTTCAAAAATTTAGTTTTGGGACACGTTGTAAAACAAAAAACCCGCTCTTTGCAGAACGGGTTTTGAATTCGAATTACATTTCTTTATTTTTTCACCTGAAATTTAATGAATTTTTTCAATTTTTTTTTAAAAAATGAAAATCGTTCGGATTATAAAATAATCTTCCAAAAAAAATCAGAGTTCGATTCATTTTTACATTTCTTATTATAATTATCGTAACGAATGAGTGAAATTATTCATAAGACTAAACATTTTTTGTGAAATGTTTGTGTGTTCGGCTCTTTTTATATCACTTAAAGTAATTAGAGAGCACTCTTTTTGATTTTTAATACAATTTTACCCGTTGATTTCCCTGTTTTAAAGAAATTTAGTGCTTCGATTGCATCTTCAAATGAAAAAATTCTCCCAATGTGCGGTGGTTTTAGATTCAAAGCCTTGATTTTATCAATCATTTCTGAAAATTCTTCTGCTTTTTCCCATAACCATATCAAATTGAAACCCATAACCGATTTATTTTCGGAAATCATCGATAGCGGGTCAATGAAAGGTCTTCGCAAATAATTATAAGCAAGTTTAATAAAATTTGGGCTCGACTCTGATGGTGTAAAATTTGCGGATCCGTAGACTACCATTCTTCCCATAGGTGAAAGAGATCGATAGCTGTCCCGGAAAATTTGCCCGCCGATGCACTCTAATATTAAAGTCAGGTGTCTACCGTTCAGTTTCTTTTGTAATTCATCGAAAAAATCTCTCCGCCTGACAATGACTTCATCATATCCTTCCTTTTTTAAAAGAGGTATCTTTGTCGCATCTCCGACAGAGCCAATTGTGAATGCGTTATACTTTTTAGCTATGCGGTTTGCATATAATCCAACTCCACCTGCTGCGCTATGGATGAGAACCGTATCATTCTTTTTGATGTTTCCCAGAGGAACAAGGGCATAGTATGCCGTTAAGGATTGTGCAATGAATCCCGCTCCCTCTTCGAAAGACCATTTGTCAGGAAGCCTGTAGATGTATTTCTGATCTATGTTTAGATGTGTCGCATAGGCACCAAACCGGGTCACACCGATTATCCGGTCTCCTTTCTTAAATTTTCGGGTATTCTTACCTGATTTTACTATTATGCCAGAATATTCGAGGCCTGGAATAAAACTTCCAGATGGAGTTGCACTGTATAAGCCGGTTAGCGCAAATACGTCAGCAAAATTTAAACCGATGGCCTTAACTTCGATTGTAAATTCAGTATTCCCGGGATCACTGAGTTCCTCCTCGATTAATTTCAAATTCTGTATTGATCCGGCCTTTTCTATTCTGTGGACTTTACGTTTCATATTTTTACCTTAGTGCCAATTTTCCGGAAAAAAATCATTTCGTGCGACACTTTTTTTACCTGTACAATGCATGAGAATAAAAAACGATAAAATTAAACGAAGTTCCATTGTGATGGAAAAAAAATTGTTTCACCAGCTTTCAAGTTCATCTGATTTCTATATTCCGGAACGAATGGTAAAAAGATTGGAGCAAAAGATCGAGGAACACGGGAATTTGAGGATGTTTTTGAATTATTTGTTAGATAGGTTCAGACCGGGGACATCTTCTGATTTGCTACCTTTTCACACAGGAACCAAAATTTGTTATCAGAGAAAGGGACAAGAACTACAAAGATTTTCTTTCAGACCTTATGAAAAGGACTGGATTGAGATAATGCTGATCGCCAGAAATAGAGGGATCTCCGCTACCTTTCTTTTTTTGAAGCTTTTTGAAATGACTTTGATTCCTCAGAATGATTCAAATGAAGATCTATTTGCAAATAAAAGCCACCAGGATGGTAATATTCCGGATTATCCGATCCGATTCCTGCAATCTTTGGATCTTCGCTTGGGGCGATTGCGTCGGATCGTGCGATGTAGTTGGAGTTCCAACAAATAACTCCAAGCTCTTTCCATCGTCGGCAATAAAAGACGGTAAAATTACCTGAGTTAGTAATCAGATCGAAAATTTACTGTTTTTGACATAGAATTCTTCCAATAATAAAGAGCGTGTCTGGATATCTCACAGGTACGGTAGCAGAACTGTCTCTTTTTCTCAAGCGACTCATCGTGAAGACAAAAAATCATAAAAACGGATTTTTGCCCGATCATTAAAATTATTGTAATATAATTCACAAAACAAATAAAGTTCTATAATCAGGTAGTATTTGTGAAAAAAATCTTCATTCAAATTTTATTATGTCTATTCTTTCTTTATCCTATTACGGGGCAGATTCTTTCCGATGAATGTGGTTCGGTCATTGGAGGATTTGGGAAACCAGTCCCTTTGAAAACCGGATGGTTGTTCCGGAAGGGAGACAACCCGGACTGGAAAGACCCTCTCTATGATGATTCCGGATGGATGAGGAAAAATCTTCCTGATTATGGAAAGGATAAAGAAGTAAAGGTAACAGGTTTCATCTGGTATAGGTGCCGGATTCTTATCCCTGAAAATATGAAAGACTGGAATGAACCTCTCGGAATAGAGATAGGAGAGCTTCGGGATGCGGATGAGGTTTATTTCAATGGAGTTTTGATCGGTCAGACAGGCCAGCTTGTCCCAACCTTCAGTCCTGACATGCACAAGATACGAATCTATTCGATCCCAAAAAAACTTTTCATAAACGGTTCGAACCTGATTGCAGTTCGTAACTATTCTTCAACAAGCTATGCCGGGTTTTCGGAAGTTCCGGTAATTTATAACGAAACTGACCTGATCTATGGAATTTCCAGGAAAAATGTTTTTGGAATTATGGCCGGCTATGTTTTTATCCTCATGGGTGTCTATTTCATAATCGCTTCGGTTGTGAAATCAACGAACAGAGGAAATCTGTTCTTTTCTCTTTTTACCATCGCGCTCGGATTCTATACTTTGTTAAGAACTCAGTACCGATACCGGATGTTTGATGACTTCAGTGATTCTTTCAAGTGTGAATTACTTGTTCTTGAACTGCTGCCCATTCTTTTTTTGAGTTTTATTTTTTATTATCTGAACTATAAA
>JAIOQL010000198.1 GCA_021413405.1 Leptospira sp. | reverse complement strand
AGGAATTGTCTTTCAAGAGGACTGAGTTTTCCGGCGTCAGATTCACCCGGATCAAAACCAGCTGCGAGTTCTGCTTTTTCTATAAACTCTGAAAAAGATAGCTCCTCATTTTTTGCAGTTTTATACATATCCGCATCAAGTTTTATTTCCTTGATGTCGGATTTCTTAATCCGCAGTTTCGTTTTAGTTAAGGTTGCAGCAGCAATCGGAGCTGCTATTCTCAGACCGTCCGAATGTCCAAATAACCCATCAAAAAGAAATTTTCCAAGGACAGAAACATCCACATGGAAACCGAGTTGGTTAGACAATAGCAGACCGGCTACGATCGCTATTACCACGAGTGCTGAAAATTTAAGGTGCGACTTCAATTGTTTCAATTTTTCCTCCTATTATAAAACGAACAAGTTTTGGTGTGCTGGTTGCATCTCTGGACAAAACGATTACGGAACTTCCGACATCGTTTGCTTTTACGTACCCGGCTCCGTCTGCCGCAATGATCTCCCTTCCATAAGCTGGATTTGATCCGGAATATGGAAATTCAAAGAGCTCACCAATTTTTACTCCACAAAGAGTTGTAGAATCGACGGATGCGAGTTGACCGTGAATTTCATCTTCATCTGCGCAGAGACTTACAGTAAGTTCTCCAGAAATTTTTACAGGTTTACCGATATCTGCCACGACAAGACCTGAATGCTTCATCGGGATGATTTTACTTTTCAACCCTGGAAGCCCGACTTCGAATGGATCTGTTATACTCATAATTTCTCCTTAACCATTAACCGTGATGTATTCATCTTCATTCTTTCTATTATCTGAAGACAGACTATGCTCCCCGGATGCCCTGGTCATTTCGGACGATCCGCATTTTACGCACTTGAGAGGAAATTTATCTTCAAGTTTCGCACCATATTGAGAACAGAATGCTTTCGCCTGTTCCATATTTGAATCCTGAATCATCTTTTCGAGAACTGCATCAGGCTTTCCGTTTGCAAAAACACGATAGGCCTTGAGTGCTGCT
>JAIOQL010000197.1 GCA_021413405.1 Leptospira sp. | reverse complement strand
GAGCGGAAGCGAGTTCAGACCCACCGGAAGCAGCTGCAAGCGCAGTAACTTTTGTAATGTTAAATCCTTTACTGGAAGCAGTTCCACCCAGATTAGAAAGCCAATATTCGATAGCATAGCAACCTGCACTGTGACAAACGATTTTGCAGGAATTTGCACCCTTGCACTGGTTTGTTAGTACAGTTGTAAGATTCGTTTGAGCACGGGCACTTCCATAGGTTCTTGGATCTGTTGTTCCGTCATAGCCAACGAAATATTTGGTTCCGGTTACAGAACTGTCCATGCCACCCCAGTAATTGTTTACGTCTGTGGTTCCTGTTCCATTATGATTTGCACTGGATTTTCCATGCACGAAAACTGTTCTGTTTTGTGCGAATACGGAACCTGCCAGCAGGAATATCATTACCGCCGAAATATTTATGAATGATTTTTTATTGAACATTGCTCTCTCCCTCTTATTTAGCATTTTCTTCTTTTGACGTATATTTTGTCATTTTGACACATTTCAGGCAAACATTTTTTCCATTGGAATGAATTTTTTTTCGATTTCTTTGAAATTTGCCGGAACTCCGACAGAATAGGCCAGTAAAATCTTCGTTTTTGGAACATAATTTTTCTCAAGCAGAAAAGAATGAATTTTAGCAACTGACCGGATAAAAAAATTGTCGGAACTTCGACGGGTAGCTCGAACCCAATGGAAAATTTGCTCAAACTCGGTTTGCTTCTGCGTTAGGGATCGAGCGGAAGCAGTGCTGGAGGGAGAGCCCGGGCTTTCGCACCACCCTGTAACTTTTCCAGGAATATGCATTGTCTTAGCAAAACCGGTAAGGCAGCGAAAGCAACGCCCCAGCGACTCTGGTGAAAGATGTTACCTATCGTTTACTATAATATCATTGACTTTGGTTGGGCGGGAAAGGCAAATTTGCTTCAGGAAGGAGACGTTTAATGAGAAATTGGAAACTTTCAGTGGTGTTTTTTGTTTTGGTTGGAGCTTTGATACCGGTTTTTGGCTGGGTTGCGGGTGACAGGGTTCTTGGACGTTGGGGTGACGGTTTCTGGTATCCGGCTTCGGTTGTTTCCGTGACCGGGAATAAAATCGAAGTTGATTATGATGATGGCGACAATGCAATTGTGACTCCGAGTCAGATAAAAGCGATTGGCTGGAACTCCGGTACAAAGTTACAGTGCAACTACCAGAATGCAGGTAAATATTTTCCGGGAACGATTTCTACAAAAACCGGGGATGATGTTCACATTAAGTATGATGATGGTGACGAAGAGGATACCACAATCGGCCATTGCCGTTCAAAGTAATTTTCTGTAGCCTGACTTTAGAACCCGGTTCTTAGGCCGGGTTTTGTTTGTTGAAGGATATTTTATTTATCGAGACCGGTGAAACTACGGCTCGAACTTCTAAGTTTTCTATCCAGTAGTTTTATCTGTGGAGACAGGAACATTGAAGAAGCAAATTTTGCAAAAATTCCAATTGTGGCGAGTCCAATCGCAAGGCCAAAGAAAATTATAACAAATGCTCCCGCGATCAGAATCCAGGGGGAGCTGTCAATTAACTGAAATCCTGATCGACCTTTGTTTTCGTAAACATAAGAATCTCTATCTCTCTGAACCGGGTTATTGGAATACTGCTCATTTATTGCCTGATTGTGAAAACTTCGCATCGCTGCTTTCAGTTCTTTTATCGACTGAAGTTCGGCTGTGAGTTCAGCGAGCAATGCTTTCAATTGTGTTACAAGTTCCTGAATTTCAGAATTGGAAGAATGATCCCTTGTATTTTTTTTTGCGGATGATTTTCTTTTTGAATTCGATTGTGGTGTATACTGTTCCGGTACAGGATAAAACTTTGGTACTTCACGAATTTTGCGGAGAGTATCCTGTTCTGACAAAAGTTCGTCATCTTCGTCGATATCGTTAAATTTTCTGAGTGAACTGGAATGATTTTCTTTTATTTTTTGAGATAGTTCACTATATCGTGCAGTAACTATAGGGTGATTTGGCCAATACTGGATTGCTTTTTTATATAATTTCAAAGCCCGGGGAAAATTCTTTTCTTCGTAAAATTTGTTTGCGCGTGCTATCCAGATTTCGCTCTGGTAAAGCAGAACGGTCGGATCTTCCTCTGTGAGATTATCTGATTTTTTGACAAGATCGAGTTCTTTCTGTGCTTCCTGGATTTCATTTCTGTGAATCAGATCCCGGATGTGAGGATAGAGACCGATGTCCGGTTGTCCAATCATCACGAGCGGGATTGGGAGTATCAAAAATGTAAGCAGAAAATATTTTATCATGTTCATCTGTTTATCAGCAAGGCTTTGCCAGCATACCTTGCCACGGGAAGAGATACTGAAAGTGTGCTCCAGTTATTTGTAGTGGGAGAGCTGAGTGAAAGAGTCTGAATTGTACTAACAGGAACCGGTGCAGTTCCTGTTCCCGTTGCTCCCCCGAATACATAAAGCAGTCCTGTATCATAGGAGATTTCCGAAGCCGGATAATAAACTGCATTCAATAGATTATTTACACTTCCGGTATTGGTCATTGTATTTGTTGCCGGGACAAAATGGGAAAACTGGTTTGTGGACGTTACTGTCGATGGCGGCTGTGATGTTGCATTACCGGCCGCTGCTGTTGATCCGCCGATGTACAGTACGGCCCTCGTATTATTTATGTTATATATTGTGTCTCCGGCTGCAGGACGAAAGCAGACTGCGGCTAATCCATGTCTCGTACCAAGGGTTCCAGCCGCAGATTCTGCGAGAGTCGTCATGGTATTTCCGGCAGATGAATAAGCATCATGCAGTAAAAGTGGAGCCCCGGCAGAACTTCTTCCGTCAGCATGGTAAATTATTCCGTCCAGATCGCAGCCAGCCCGGTCAGCCGCTGTTGCGATGCTTGGGACAACTGTCAGTGTGCTCCAGGAGCCGGAACTTCCTGCCGGATAATCCGGCATAAATTTATAGATAGTAGTGTTCGAAGATTGAATTGCTATTGTATTATTCGTAATTGCTCCATTGAATACATAGATTGAATCACTGATAGAATCAGAAACAAATGAATGAATAGCAACCGGCATGGAGCTCATTGTCCTCCAGGTATTTGTAGCTGGATTGTATTCTTCAACGAGATTAGTAATGTTTGTCCCGCCTGACAACCCGCCCAGTACATAAATTTTTCCGTTAAATGAAATGATTCCGGCAAAACTTCTTGGGGTAGGAATTGAGGTAACAGAAGAATACCAGGAATTAGTGACAGGATCAAACAAATCAACCTGTGATACTACTGCGTTATTCGTTGTGAGACCACCGAGTATCCAGATTCCCCTTTGCTTTATCGCATCGGGAGGCCCTGCAATTGTTTTGAAACTTTGTGGAAGTGTAGTTGCAACCAGGATGTCCTTACAAAAAGCCGTGTAGGCATATTGAGTCCCTGGATTGAGATTCCTGATTGTCATAATATGAGTCGATGACCTGTAGGGACTGAAAAGAGATGTTTCAAGTCCCGTGGCTCCATAGGAGAGTATTCCGTCTGAAGGTGATGAACAGACCCAGGAAACGGTTGCTGAAGACGAGGTTATATCTTGTATCTGGAAAAATAAAATTCTCAGGTTAGAATTTTTTGATCCGGTTGCGAGGGGTGTGTTATCGCAATGAATCAGGAAAATAAAGAAAATGAAAATTATAGTATTTTTTAAACTGTTCCGTATCTTCATATTCAAAACCTGTAACCTGCTGCAAATTCGATCCCACCCATTCCCTGTGAAATGGTTTTTTCCTGGATGATGATATATCTGCCTCCGATTCTGAAATTCATGTTCCCGATATGGAGACCCTGCCAGCCCAATTCAATATAACCGGAAGGACTGAAACTTCCAATGCTTTGTTTTTCTTCAGTCGGAAATGGAGTTAAGCCTGATTCACTTTTTGTCACAGGAGTGTATTGGACAAATGATGCTCCGAGTCCGAAACTGCCGTAAAAATCCAGGGCCTTCGACCATTTGAAGGAAATCAGAATGTATGCAAATGTGTTATAAAAATCGTATTTCTGGTCTTTCCTCGAAACGAGATATTCAGCGCGTAATCCAAATCTTGAACTTTCTCCAAACCTGAACGCAGATGGTTCGAAGAAGAATCCTCCACCGAGCGATGTTTTATTTGTGGACCGGGCAGGATAGGAATTTGCAAATCCAGAACCGGTTATTCCAAAAAAAGTATCCGATGGTTTGACCAAATCAGATTCCTTTTTATCTTTTGAATGGTCGGATTTTGACAGAACCATGCCCTGCATTTTTTCGGGGGATGATTCCTGGTCTTTGGTTTCGAGAACCTTTGATTTTTCAATCACCTGGAATCCCTGATTTGTTTTTATTGTAATAGTTTGTGCATCTTCATCAGCCAGAAAACCGGTTACCTCTGAACCATCTCTCAATTTGTAGATGAAAATTTTCCTGGATTCTTTTTTGGAAGCTTCCCGGTTGATCCTGCTGACCTCACCCTTGGAAATGTCATAAAGATTTTCTTTCCAGCGTATCTTTACTGTAAATTCATCTTCACTTACGATTTCTCCGATGATCCTTTCTCCGCTCTTCATAATGATTTCGGCAGCCAAAAGAGGGAGACATAAAATCTGAATGGAAATTCCTAATATATAGATTCTGATATTCTTCATTCAGTTAACCGGCCCTTTGGGTAATACAGGGCTGAATAATTCGGGAAAAAAAAAGACATAATCAGCTAAAAAGGACAAAAATCCTCCCTGAAAGAAGTAACCTTCCAATTGATTGTATGCAACCAGGGGACAGATCTGGACTATTTTTGTTATTTTTAACTAACTATGGGGGGTTTGCATAGTTTTTTGAATGATTCGTTCGGTTCATACGGGGATCCGGGAACACTCAATTCCGGTTTTATTCTATTCACCAGATACATATCAATTTCGCCTTTGTTTTTTGCGCTGACTTTCCCCCTGTGTTCGCAGTCGAAAAAATCTTTCACAAGATCAAACGTTGCTCCGGAAATGTTTACCCGTCCGGTCACCCCGGAAGATTCAAGACGACTGGCTGTATTCACTGTGTCTCCCCAAATATCGTAGGCGAATTTTTCCTTCCCGACGACTCCTGCAACAACGGGACCCGTGTGAATTCCAAGTCTTAGTTCCCAATAGGGTTTATTTTCTTTTATCCTGCCGGTTTTGTGATCTTCCATGAATCGCTGGAATTTCAGACCACACAGAACACTATCAATCGCATTGGTTCTATTTTCTTCCGGAAGCCCGCCGGCAGCCATGTAGGAATCACCTATTGTTTTTATTTTCTCGAGTCCGCAGCTTTTTGAAACGGAATCGAAGTGGCTGAAGATTTCGTCTAACTCACCGATGAGTTCCACAGGCGTCATTTTCTCCGCGATCTTTGTGAACCCGGCCATGTCAGTGAAAAGCACTGACACGCTGTCGAAATGTTTCGGAATAACTGAATCTTTTGATTTCAATTCTTCCGCAACGCTGAGAGGTAGAATATTCAGAAGAAGATTGTCCGATTTTTTTCTTTC
>JAIOQL010000092.1 GCA_021413405.1 Leptospira sp. | reverse complement strand
TCTCCAACGGAAATTCCAAATCTTGCAAACATCTGTGCTCTGAAAAATCTCGGCGTCGAGGAAATCGTCGCATTTAGTTCCGTTGGAAGCCTTCGTGAAGAAATAAAGCCTCTGGATTTCGTGCTACCGGATCAGATCATTGATCGTACAAAAGGAAACAGGGAATCGACATTTTTTAATAATGGCATTGTTGCACATGCCAGTTTCGGCGATCCATTCTCAGCAAATCTTGCAGCAAGAATTCAAAAATGCGCAGAATCAATCGGAATAACTATTCACACTAAAAAAACTATAGTTTGTATGGAAGGTCCTCTATTTTCAACAAGAGCTGAATCAAATATGTACCGCCTGTTTGGAGGAGATATAATCAACATGAGCGTTCTCCCGGAATCGAAGCTCGCCCGGGAAGCGGAAATTGCATACCAGATGATTTGCATGTCAACGGACTACGATTCATGGAAAGAGCATGAAGAACCCGTGACTGCGGAAATGGTGATCCGAAATCTGACTAAGAACGGGGAAAATGCGAAAAAGCTTGCTGCCGAATTAATTCCCCATTTAGGAAACGGGGACGACCTCACGCTAAAAAACGCCACGAAATATTCTATTATGACATCGCCGGAAAAAAGAAACAAAAAACAGGCAAAGAAGCTGAAGGTTCTTTTTCCGGAATATTTTTAGATATCTTCAAACAGGGAAAATTGACGTCTTTTCTCGTAATTTGTTTTTAATCTCCCTGGATCTTGATTGCAATGGAAAATCATTCAACAATTTCTGATTGCAACAATCAACATGATATGTTACGGAGAAAACTGAAAATGAAATTCCTTTCTATATTCTTCATCTCTTTGAGCATCATTCACTGCAAACTTGTTCTGAACAACGCAAATGATCCTTTCAGCAAATCATTTTTAGAAATTGCAATTTTACAATGTCTCATTGGGCAGGACAACAGTTTTTGTCCGAAAATTTCAGTTAGAGGATCCGTTCTCAGTAGTTCTGGAAATCCTGCTTGGAATTTCAGTTAAAGCAACCGTTCTTAGGGAGATTCTCACTCTTGATCTGGGATTTTCGGAAAATTCGTTTTACACTTATTTTGGTTCGTCGGCTGGAACAGATGATGCGGCGGCTGTTGTTCAAACATACGATGGAGGTTACGCTGTGTGTGGTGTAAGTAACGCAGCCATCACTACAATCTCCGGAAAATCCCCTATCATTCAATACAACGCTTTGAATGATTTTCTGGTTATTAAAATGAATGCCACAGGAAGTGTTGACTGGTTTACCTTTCTTGGAAGCTCTGGAAATGATCAATGCCTGGCATTGTCGGCCACCGATGACGGAGGTGTAATTGTCGGAGGAACTGCGCAATTCAGTATTGCTGTTTTAAATAATAAAACACCAATCCAATCTTTCAATGGAGGTTCAAATGATTTCCTGGTTACAAAACTAAGTTCAACCGGTACAGTCGATTGGTATACGTTTCTGGGATCGAATTCCGGTCTGGAGAGTCTGGGCTCAGTAAAACAAACAACAGATGGAGGATATCTTATCGGAGGAAATACGTTTAATCCGATAACTTCTTTGGGTAATACAACACCAATAAATCCGCATTCAGGGGCGGGGAACAATGACTGGCTCATTTTAAAATTAAACAGATCAGGCCTATTACAATGGTTTACACTAATTGGTTCAGTCGGAGCCCAAGAGTCTGTAAATTCATTGAGTTCGACTCCCGAAGGAGGATTCATTGTATTCGGAGACACAACTGCCGGTATAACTTCGGTCGCAGGTATAACACCAATTATTTCCTACCAGGGTTCAAATGATAATCTCACCGGGAAATTCGACTCATCAGGAAAATTAATCTGGATCACCTTCCTGGGTGGGCCGGGGTCAGAACAAAATACTAGTGGCGGAACAACTCAGGATGGAGGCGCAATCGTAGCCGGTTACGCAACCGGGGCGACTACTTCGTTGAACGGTAAGTTTCCTTTGGTAGGTTATGGCGGTGGAGGCGGAGGTTGGTGCATCGTTGTAAAATTAACTTCTTCCGGGTCCGTTGACTGGTTTACATTTCTCGGAAATTCATCTGGTACAGATGTATTATGCAATTCTGCATCGCAAACCGGTGATAACGGATTCATTCTTTCTGGTAACGCCCAGCAGGTAACGAGCATCCAGGGAATCCTTCCGACGATACCGGGAGTTAGTGGTGCAATAAACAACCTTCTCGCTGCGAAACTAAATTCATCCGGATCTCTCCAGTGGTATTCCCTGTTTGGAAATTCTAACGGAAATACAAATGGAAAAGGATTATCTTTATCATCAGACGGAGGATTCATTCTGACCGGTCAGGCTTTAACGAACTCTGGAATAACAAATTTAGACGGTCAATCTCCGATTATTTCAAATTCCGGTGGAGGAACCAATGAATTTCTTGTAGTGAAAATCAAGAGAACAGGTCATTTATGAAAGTTATCCCAATCTTCCCGGAAACCATAATAGCCTATTTCAATATCGCAGATAACTTTTTGTAATTCACAATGATCAACTTGGTTTTTTCGAGACCTTCCTTGTTTATATCCGGATGGTATATTTTCAGTAATTCTTTGAATCTCTTTTTCAGATCCGAACGGGTTGCAGATTCCTGAAGTTTAAAAAAATTCAACAGTGTTCCCAGTTCCGGACTGATATTTTTCTTTGCAGAAGCTTTTTGCTGTTCCTCCCCGAAAAGATCATAGTGTGCACGGGAACGGAACTCGAGTGTGATTTCCCTAAGACGAATCTTGTTGTATTTTACCTGGGTTAACAGATAATCTCTCAGAAAAAAATCTGCTCCGAAATTCGTATCAATTGATTTCATATCAACATAATAGCTGGCACATCTTTCCGCGAGTACTTCAAGATCGAACTTATCATCAAAATACGAATCGCATGCATCATCAAATTCAATAGTAGCTGATGCAAGAAGCATTAATAAATCCTTATCTAACCGGTGGCTTTCCATGATCGAATAAAGAAAAGAGATAAAATATTCCCGGATTTCAAGAAGGTATTTTTCACCGAAGTAAATTCCTCCCTTCAGAAATTCCTGTTCAATGCTTTCGATATGA
>JAIOQL010000091.1 GCA_021413405.1 Leptospira sp. | reverse complement strand
TAAGGAAGGCTATCATTTTTCCCGAGTTTTGTAAATTGTATTTCACAAATTAAAATTACGTCTTTGCTACCAGATTCTGCTATTAAGCGAATAATTCTCAAAAAAATTCTGCGAAAATATGAATAGACTTTGAGTAAAATCAAAAAACAATATGCAGTTAGGAGTCTTTGCGTTAACGGGGATCTCTGTTAAAATTAAATTCTTCAGTTATTAGATGGCAGGAGTTCGCGTTGTATAGAGTCGGGAATGGGATTGATTTTCACAAACTGGAAATAAATGGGGCCCGGCCTTTCATTCTGGGCGGTTATATAATCGATACAGAATGGTCGTTAATCGGTCATTCAGATGCTGACATTTTGCTGCATGCAATCTCGGATGCAATTTTGGGCGCTTTGGCGTTAGGCGACATTGGTGATTATTTTCCGGATACGGATCCGGAAAACAAAAACATGAATTCTGTCAAAATTATACAAAAGGTTCTGGGGCTCCTGACCGGAAAAAAATTTGAGATAGTAAACGTCGATTCAACAATTATGGCAGAGAAACCGAAAATCGCGCCTCACCGTTCCGGAATTACTGAATCTTTGTCCGCGATTCTGAAAATAGACTCCGGAAAAATTTCAGTTAAAGCAACTACTACTGAAAAAATGGGGGCTTTGGGAAGATCAGAGGGCATTGGCGTTTTCTCGACGGTCCTATTGAAGCAAAAATAGCAATCATATTTCAGATCGAAAACCAGGCCTACTACGGGGTCCGGCCCAGGATTGTCTGTCTTATCCATTGAATGTTCCGGGAGTCTACGAAAATTAATTTTCCTGAAAAAGTTTATCCATGAATACTCTTTCCTTTTCAGATCTGTCCTCAATAATTCCATTCTTCATTCTGAAAATTTCTTTTGAATTCTCCGAAAGAACCAGTTCCCATTTTTTCTTTTCAAGAACGCAATGAACAAAGGAAACAAATGATTCTGCAAAATGGTCGTCTGGATTTGTAGCAGAATACAGCGTTGGAAAGGAAGTGCTTCCAAGATCTTTATAGACCTTTTCCCAATTCTGATCCAGATTTATTTTTTTATCAGAATAGAATTTAATTTCAGGTCTTTTCCTGAAAACGGAA
>JAIOQL010000052.1 GCA_021413405.1 Leptospira sp. | reverse complement strand
TCTGAATAAACCAGGTTCCCGTCCTTTTCGCGGAAATGATCGAGCTGGAGATCGCCGGGGTTCAGCAAATACAGAACGATTTTTGGTTTTTTGGAAATGACATCATCCAGATAATAATTCAGATCTGTCGGGGACATAGCGACATGGGAATAAAAATCAACTTTCGCATTTTCATGCCCCGATTTCTTTAGGGAGGATTCTATTCCGGCGGGAAGAGCAGAGTAGAGAGCGACCGAACTTCCCGCAATCAGCACTCCTTTTTCATGCTCTGAAAACTGAATGCTTTTTGTTTTATGCAGAAAATTATACCATGGGGAAGTGTCCCATTCCAGTTCATTCGGGATTTCAAATAGAGCCCAGCCGAAAACAATCCGGTCGAGTCCAACTGTTGCAATGAGGAAGACCGCAAATAATATTAGTATTCTTGGTTTCAGTGGGATGTTATTCATAAACCAAATTTTCTTTTTAGAAGAGTGAATGCAAATTGTGTCGCCTGCCGGAATACTTTTTTGTTGAAGGATGAATTGGAAAATTTGTAGTGAATCCCGATCTCCTCAACCTTGCCTCCGTTCGTGTATACCAGGTACAATGCCTCCATATGAAAATCAAACGAAACAGATTCCAGTTTTTTACCGGCAATGAGAGAAAAAGAAGCAGGGGAATATCTTCTGAACCCGGATGTGCAATCCCGTATCCCGGGTCCAGTGATATCCAGAATGCTTTTTGAAATGCAATAATTCATAACGCGGGCAGCAAGGAAAGAAACAACTTTGCGGTAGAAAGGGACACCTTCCACTTTTTCCCTTGTCCCGATCAGAAGGTCACAGAAAGGGTGATTGAAAAATTCAGGAAGCATCGCAGGATCGTGGGACATCCCGGCATCCATTGTGACAACCCAATCATATTTTTTTTCAAGTGCAAACCGCATTCCGTCCTGGATCCCACCCGGGATATGTGTATTTTTTGAATGGCGGATAACGTATAGTTTTTTTGGAAATTTCTTTTTGAGCTTTGCGAGAATTGCAGGTGTTTTGTCTTTTGATGCATCATCTACAACGCAAACATCGGAGTGTTTGAGTGCCCCCGTCACCACCTGTTCGATGGTTGATTCTTCGTTGTAGGCAGGGATGACGGTCAGGCATCTCCGGG
>JAIOQL010000060.1 GCA_021413405.1 Leptospira sp. | reverse complement strand
AGGCCGAGCCGACGCTCGTCGGCGTAGCGGATCGCACGGTGTTATGCGATGTGTTGCCATCGCATGCTATGGTACATTCTTCAATATAATGATCGGGACTTCAGAAGGACAATAAAAACGAACAGGTATGATTGACCAACCAATGCCTGCGGAGATAAACAAATCTTCACCGTATCGGTTTTTCTTAAATCCTTTGTCGAAATTATAATTTTTTACAGGCAGAATTGGTGATTTCTCAAGTATTGGAATTCTTTAGTAATTTAAGCGATAATTTAGAATTCGCCCAATGATCGTGATTTCCATTTATAAAAAATACACCGTATTTTGCTTTTAAAGTTAAAAGTAGTGGCCAGACATTAATTAATTCAAGGTCTGTTTTTCGTTTCTTAACATAATCACCCAAGCCGACGATTAGATCGGAATTTTGGGAATTAATTCGCATTATGACGAATTTAATCCAAGTATCTGGATCGAGAAAACCGTAGTGGAGATCTGAAACGATGGCAATCCGAAAACCATCAAACTCTTTAGGAATTCTATCGGAATAGTAAATGTATTCAGGAAAGCGAACCCAATAGCGTTCACAGATTAAAGAATCGAAAGCAACGCCGATTACACAAAGAATTATAAATGATTTGATTTTAGGCAAAGTCAATGCTTTCGTTGGATTTCAATTAATAGAATTAAAATTGAGAATCTGGTTCCTTAATCTGCTTCTCCAATCCAGAGAGATTTTACCATTTCATCTTGAAAATCAATGTCCATTTCAGTCACTCGTAACCCAACAATTGCCTTTGATTCTAAGATATATGTAAAGGTAGAAGAGCTTCGATCTTGTATTGGATTACCAAAAATCCTTATTACTTCATTTTTGGTAGCTTTTTTCGCTACAAGGGAAGTTTTCAATGAGTATTGCATTGATTCGCAAAGACTTGGACAAATTCCCCATGCGTATCGATTAAATGGGATGGATTCGGTACCATATGGCCAAAAAGCAAAGATTATAGAAATTACAGTTGCCCAGAACCATATTTGTATAACCGCGTAAGAATCTGTAATAACTTTAATGTTTCCTATTCCGATTGCGAGGACAAAAGTTATTGGCCATTTCAATATGCAATGAAGCGCCGGTTCAAAACTGTGAAGAAAAAAATTAAAGAAGACAGAGATAGTAACAGCAATTATAAGAAATATATTAGACTTAGTCATTTACAATCGTTCTTTGGCAACATTTCGCATAACGTCTCGTTGCTACCCGAAGTTCGCCGTTCCATCCGTCGCGAGCGTTAGCGTTGCGACGGCTATGGATGGCTCATTTCTTTTGGTTTTTTAAATCTATGGAAAAAATCTTCAAAACTGTCTAAATTGCCAAGGCGAATTTGGCGTAGCCCGAGGGAAGGGCGCAAGACCCTTCCCGTAGCGGGTAGCAGCTGTTATCTG
>JAIOQL010000059.1 GCA_021413405.1 Leptospira sp. | reverse complement strand
GAATAGACGCAAATCAGAATGCTAATTGTCGCAATGAAATAAATAAAAAGAGAATCTTTTACTATAATCGGATCTATAAACAGAACAAGAAGCGGCGATAACACCAGGAGCAAAAAAGGAAATAAAATATATTTAAAAACTCCGGAAGGAAGTAACCGGTTCATAACATTTGTTTTAATTCTTTCAGGAGCGGGTTGAAATGTACCAAAAATATCCGGTTCGCTAAAATATTTCATTCCATTGTCAACTTTATTCATTTTCTTTAAGCCATCCTTTCAGGATTTCTTTGCCCCGAAAAATGTAACTTTTAAGCGTATTTAATTTCAAATTCAGATGATCAGAAATTTCATTATAGGACATATTCTCAAAATAGTAAAGAACGAGAGGTTTTTTGTAGGCAGCAGGAAGCCGCGCGATCAGATTCCGGACTTTTCCGGTCATTTCACTCTTCAGATATTGCATTTCAGGGGTAAAATGGCTGCTCCATTTTTTCAGTTTTTCAAGGGAACTTAACGCGAGGGAATCAATTTCTTCATGATTTTCTAACTGTATATCATGAGATTTTTTTGATCTGCGAATCAATTCGTTTTGAGCAATCTTATAAATCCAGGTAGAAAAGAGCGCTTCGCCACGAAAAGCAGAAAGTCCTTCAAATGCTTTGAGAAAAACGTCTTGGGTCAGATCTTCGGCTTCTTCTGCACTACCAGTTGCTTTGATTGCCTGAGAGTAGACCATTCCCTGGTATTTATCCATTATATAATGAAATCTGGAAAAGTCTCCGGAAAGGACATTTTGAATGCATTCCCAGTCTGCCGGGTTGCATTTCAGGTTAGATTCTTCAGTCAGCGCCGAAGTTTGTAATAGCTCAATAGCCCTAGACCGATTGCTAATGGGATTACCCCTCCTAACATAGCCAAAGATTTACCTAGGACTACGATGAGTACCACTGTAAGGGCAAAACCGGTGTAAGTCAACAACAATCCAAGGAAGAACGCGTACGCTCGAAAATCAAAAGGAAATGGTCTATATTGGTCTTTCCGTATTAACTCAAGCTTCTGGCGGTGCCACCAGTAAAAAAGGAAGAAGAGAAGAGTGCAGCCAAAAACTATTCCAGCAATTGGAACAATGTATAAAACAACTTTGTAGGAATTATCCTGTTGTCCAGATCTCACTGCCTCCAGGATAATGTTTAAAGACGCATCGAGAACTTCTTTCTCTGCGGGGGTCATTTAGCGAAAATATAGCTCTCTTTCTCAGTTAAATTTGGACGAAAATAGGGAATAATATTTTCTATCCCTGGTCTCTTTTTTAGATTCTTATACCAGACATCTTCTTTGAAGCTTTCTTTTAGAAAACTACCTTTGCTTTTCGTTATGATTACCGGTTGAAATGCGTATTGTTTATCCATATGCTTACCTCACTATATATCTACTAAAATTGTCGGAAAAAAACCGGGTTTATGTAGCTTAAAATTAAATTGGATTTTGTCATAAAACCTTTCCTGAAGAAAAGTTTCTAAGAATGTGAAAAGAATCCGGTAGCTGCATCTGCGACTACCGGACTTTGTACTTTTACTATTGACTAGTAACGGTTTCTGTTGTAGCCACCGCCGCCACCGCCGCCGCCGTTGTTTCTTTTGAAACCACCGCCGCCGCTTCCGCCGCCTCTTTCTTTGTTTTCAGCTAAATTTACTCTGAGTGAACGACCATCAATGTCTTTTCCGTTCATAGAAGAAATTGCCAGTTCTGCTTCTTTTTGAGCAGAGTATGTAATAAAACCAAAACCTTTCGAACGGCCTGTTTCGAAATCCTTGATCATTTTGAGCTCACTGATTTTGCCGAATTGGCTAAAAAGGTTCTCGAGATCATCTTCTGTCATTTGGAAATTAAGATTTCCAACGAATATTTTTGTTACCATGTTTAAATCCTTAAACTTTAAATTTTAGATTTTCATGTAAAAGGATAAAACTAAGAGAACCTGCCTATAAAGCGCAATCGAATCACAATACTTTAAGGAGAAAGAGTCTAAGAGGAGATATCGCGGGTTATTACAATGAATTTCTGATTACCATTATTTTAGAGCACGTTTTCCCGTCGAGAAGATTATTTTGCTGGCGCTACAAAAAATTTAAACATTCAGCAAGACTGTTTCACTTCGAAAATGTATGCACCTTTATTGCATTCTGCAGGCCCTTTAGTTTCTTACCTGTCAGAAACGGAGAAAATTCAAGTTCAGCCATATTTGTAAAAAAATCCCGCGGAACGCTATTAATAATCAACGAAACCTTCGGGAAGAATTATTTGTGATACGAAGCGCTACGTTTCCGGTCTGTAAACGGGTTTTATCGATTTTATGGGTTCTGGCGAAAAGAGATATTTGAAATGGAAATCTTCGATCGGGAGTTAAAGAGGATCATGAAATATAATTTCTCTTATTTTCGGTTTAATTGTAAAATTCACCTGTATGAAATCATCCAGCGATGCTTCCGCTTCCTTTCTACGGAGATGACAATAAAAATGGGAATAGACGTTTTGCAAGGTTTTGAACTTTCGACGGAGTCGCCGCACACCGTGGACAAATCAATATCCAGTCCATTGAAAAGAGCCCTGCTTTTGTCGCCCATAAAAATAGATCGATCGTTTCATTCTCTGCAATTGCTTTTTCTGTCGCAAAGCGAATCGGATTGATTCTAAAAAGAGAATAGTCAGCGCGGGACCTGATTACACTTTCTGATTTTGCAATTTCTTGGAGACCAGGACCTTGATTTCTCGAGAGATTCAAGCCGGTCTTCCAGTAATTTTTCGTTGATACCCGATGATTCCATTGAATACCTCCGAGATTATAGTGATACAGATCACTGCGTTATGCGATATTGTTAGTGCCGGATTAAACGCTATTCCCTCGAACCCGCCACAATTACACTGACTCTCTGTCTAGCGGCTTCCACATTTGCGGAAACACGGATGTGGGTTTCGAGGCGGGTTAGAGCGAAAACTTTTTTAACGCTGTCCTGAAGATTTGTTACGATGAATTCTCCGCCACGACGTCTCAGCCATCCTTCAATCTGAATGAAATATCATCGGGAACCTTATATTCGAATATCCTGTCGTGGAGATCAACGCCTTCTACTTCCTGAACTTCAAATCTTCTTGTATAAAGGTCAGATCCGCCAGCCATAAGCTGTTTTCCGATATTGGAAGAATTGTCTTTCAATTTTGCTTCCATGTTTGTCAACCGGTTCACTATTGTTCCGAGCACTTCCGGAGAAAGTCTCAAATTGTTTTCAACTTTCTTGAGCATATTTGTTATTATTTCTTTTGCTCCGACCGTATCTTTCGCACTGATAAGTTTTGATGCCTCAATCATAGCTTTTGCAGATTGCGCAACGAGTATCTCGACCAAAACATCCGGGTCTGATTCTTGTGCTTTGTCAGACATGTTTGCTTTGATACCGGTAGAAAGTTTTTGAAATTCCATTTTTTGAGTGAGATTATAAAATGAAGTTTCAATGGAAATGATATTCTCTCCCTGTTTGATACCTGGTTCAGTTTCAATACTTACTATAAAATTTCTTTGGTCATCTGAACGAATATCCCCTGCCTGAATTGTGAGAGTGTCGCCATCGATAGAATATCCAATGTCATTTTGCATTCCTGCAAATCTCACACCTGGATCAAATTTTACTTTAATTTCAGTTGCCTGACCGTAGAGAGCGCCAATGTCACCGAATTCCTGGAAAAATATATCTGGAGCCTGTTCCGGATTGTCTATGAAATAGAAATTGCCTCCACCGGCTACGGCAATTCCTCTCAGTGCGTCTTCGTTGAAATCGTCTCCAAATCCAACTGTAGTTGTAGAAATATTTCTGGTTAAATGATCTGCCGCTATTTGTTTCAATTGATTTGTATCTTTTATCCCGATCGTAGCCTGCCCGTCGGTTAGCAGAATAACTCTTTTGTATGCGTCTTTAATATTAGCAGCTTCTATCGAGCGCAATGTCTGCAGCCATCCACCACTCAGATTTGTCGATGTTCCGACCTGAATTGCTCTCAGTTTTTCCACAATCGTAGCCTTCTCTGAAAGTTTCACCATCGACTGGACTATCTGAACATCTGCAGAATATGCAACAATTGAAATATAATCATAACGGGTTAGCCAATTGACCAGATAGGACGCAGCTTCAATTGTAGAATCCATTTTCTGTCCTTTCATCGACCAGCTCTTATCAATCGCAAGACCAATTACAAGTGGTTGCCGGGTTGTTTCGACTGCCTGTGGAGTTTTGAGGCGAATGAGCAGGTGATTGAGCTGCTTTTTGGCCGGCGAGATGGATCCGAATTCTAACTTGGCTTCTAATTTCATTCTGACATGATTAATATAATTATTCGATAAAATCAATAAATTTATTCATCTTCGGCGTCACATTGCCAGACAAATCTGCCATTTTGGAACTTTGTCATTCTGAACAATGTTAAGAATCTTCCTTAGATTAGATCCTTCGATTCTTTCTGGATGACAGCATACCTGGATTCGAGGTTTCCCGGCTAACACACCCTCCTGCCCGGAAACTCTGTGTCGGCTTCATTATATTGTTCAATAATTCCTGAAAAAACCCGATCGGTTAAAAAATTTATATAGTTGACCGGAAAATCAAGAATTTGTAAACTTTTATCTTGGGTTAGCACTCTAACGGTAAGAGTGCCAGAGGACAAGAACTTAAATTGGAATTATCTCCCAGACATCGAATGATTTTGAAAGTTCTGATCGAAGATTTCCTAACGGATAATCGTCCGGTGGGTTCTAAGACACTTACAGAGAAATATGATTTGGGCCTGTCATCGGCAACGATACGGAACGTATTCAGAGAACTGGAGGATTTGGGATATATCAACTCGAGACACACATCTGGTGGCCGGGTGCCGACTGAGCATGGGTACAGATTCTATGTGGACAGTCTCATGAATATATATGAACTCACCTGGAAGGAAAAGCAGAGAATCCAACAGGAATATCTCAAAAACCAGATGAAACTGGATCAGATTTTGGGAGCGACATGCAGAGTATTGTCAATGGTATCAAGCAACGCGGCGGTGGTGCTTGGTCCCGAGCAGAACCTCGACACACTAAAGCATATTGAACTGGTTCATGTTACAGGCGAAGAAATTTTAGCTATTATTGTTACACGTTCCGGATCGGTGATAAATCGAAATATTTTCGTTCAGGAAAATATTGCACAGGAATCACTTTATCGTGTCTCACGATTCCTGAATGAGCAGCTGATGGGTCATGATTTACGGGAAATAAAAGTAAAAGTTCTGCCCGATCTGAAAAAAGAGGCTTTCGCACCGGAAGAGTTTTATAATCTTGCGGATTTACTCACCGCCGCATTTGATCTGGAGCAATCAGAAGATAACCTCTACATTGATGGTCTGAAGAATCTCTGGAATTTCCAGGATGAGGATTCTGCGAGACTTGAAAATGTTCTTTCACTTTTGGATGAAAGAAAGGCGTTAAAAGAAATTTTCAGTCAGTATATTTACACTGATGGAATTTCGATTGTGATTGGAGAAAGGGAAAATGGGCAAATGAGCGGAGTATCCATCATTGCTACGAATTATAAAATGGGCGAAAAAAAGATCGGTTCAATAGGAATCATCGGACCGCAAAGAATGAATTACACGAAAGCGTTACCGCTGGTTGAATTTACCGCCAAGGTCGTTTCAGAAATGATTACCAGGATAAGTAAATAAGTAAGGAGGTTTATATGAGTGAGCAGGTACAAGATACGGATCTGAAAGATGGTCCAACAGAAAACAAGGAAGAATTTTCAGGAGAAGCAAAGGCGAATAACGTTGCAGCAGACGATGAATTGGGAAAAGCGAAAAAGGAAATTGAATCTCTGAAGGATTCATGGGCAAGAGAACGCGCCGAGTTTCAGAATTTTAAACGAAGAACGTCTCATGAATATATGAATATAAAGAGAGAATCAGTTAAGGTGTTTGTCACAAAGCTGCTTACACCGTTGGATGATCTGGAAAGAGTTGGAAGCGGAATCGACATTCCTGAAGATATGAAACCTTTTATGGAAGGAATCGGTCTTATCAAGAAAGAATTCTTTTCTATTCTGGAAAAAGAGAATGTTGTAAAGCTGAATCCGAAAGGTGAAATCTTTGATCCAATGTCAATGGAAGCAATTGTAGCAGAAGAATCTGAGGATTATTCAGAAGAGACAGTTCTGGAAGTTTATCAATGCGGTTATATGATTCAGGAAAACAACGAAAAAATTATGTTAAGGCCCGCACGAGTAAAAGTGGGAAGGCCTAAAATTTAACAGGGAGAAACAAAATGGCTAAGGAAAAGATAATAGGAATAGATTTAGGAACTACAAACTCTTGCGTTTCAGTAATGGAAGGTGGAGACGTTGTAGTTATCCAGAATGCCGAGGGCGCGAGAACTACTCCGTCTATAGTGGCATTCACACCAAAAGGTGAAACACTCGTCGGACAATTTGCAAAAAATCAGGCGATTACAAACGCAACAAGCACTGTGCGTTCAGCTAAAAGATAAGGTTGTGCGTTCTGGAAACGATGGAGTGAAGTTTGAAACCGGATCCGGAGAATTCACGCCCCAGGAAATTTCTGCAAAAATTCTTCAAAAAATGAAGAAAACTGCGGAAGATTATCTGAACACAACGATCACTAAAGCTGTAATCACTGTGCCTGCCTATTTCAATGATGAGCAAAGACAGGCAACAAAGGATGCAGGACGGATTGCAGGGTTGGATGTAGAGAGAATTATTAACGAACCTACTGCAGCAGCATTGGCATATGGTTTCGATAAGAAAAAACAGAATTCCAAAATTGCGGTTTATGACCTCGGCGGTGGAACTTTTGACGTAAGTATTCTGGAACTTGGTGACGGTGTCTTTGAAGTAAAATCTACCAATGGTGATACTCACCTAGGCGGAGATGACTTTGATCAGGTGGTTATGGACTGGTTAGTCGAAGAATTCAGAAAACAAACGGGTATTGATATTTCAAAAGATAAGAATACTGTTCAGAGACTGAAAGAAGCTGCTGAAAAAGCAAAAATAGAATTATCCGGAACTCAATCAACACAGATAAATCTACC
>JAIOQL010000058.1 GCA_021413405.1 Leptospira sp. | reverse complement strand
TAAATAGATTTCTGCGACTTCCATAGTGCGCCTTGCCCGGGAAGAATTTGTACCGAAAAAAACGGAAGCCAGAATCTTCGGGGTTGAAAAAGTAAGAGTCAATAATCTTGTAACGCGGTTCATGTGTTGAATGTTTTCGGCAAGTGACCAGCCACTTTCCGGTTTTTGAAAAAACAAGGCTTCTGGAATATTTTCAAAAGTCTCCGCTAAATTTTTTTGAAGAGAACCCACTGCCGTGATTAATTCATCTTTAGTGAAAGGATCGCTGAGTTTCATCTAACGTTGTCTCCATTCCGATATCATTTTCTGCGGGACAATTTCATTTCATCGATTCTTGCTTTTTAAAATGAACGGTCCAACACAATCTCAGAATTTAATATTGATTTAATTTGTCGATAGATTCTTTTTTGAGAATTGATTGCAGCAAAGGTTTAGACTTCTGATTTTTTCTTAACTTTCGCCATCGCATGAATATATCATCTGAATACCAGAAAGGATCTTGACACACAAATTTCAGAATCGAAAAATCAGGCAAAAGGATTTCCAATGTTAAAACTGATACTCACCGAAAAAAAAGGGCACGTATAGCATATCATTTTCAACCGGCCCGAAGAAAGAAATGCGTTTACTGTTGAAATGCTATACCAGCTGAGTGATTCGTTCACTGAAATGGAAAATGATCGTGATGTCCGCGTCGGTCTTGTACATGCTAACGGAAAACACAAAACGAAACCCGTAGTTTGTGCAATTCATGAAATGTGTTTTACTGCGGGATTGGAACTCATGCTCGCCAGTGATATCAGGATTGCTGCGAAAAGATCGGTTTTCGCACAGGTTGAAGTCGGAAGAGGAATTTTTCCGTTTGGTGGCGGGACAATGAGGTGGCCATCTCAATGCGGGTGGGGAAACGCAATGAGATATATTCTTACCGGCGAACCGTTTGATGCCGATGTAGCTTTCCGGATCGGAATTATCCAGGAAATAACTGACAAGGATAAACTGCTTCCGAGGGCAATCGAACTGGCGGAAATGGTCGCATCACAGGAACCACTCGGTGTTCAGGCGACTCTCAGATCCTCCCGGCTATCCGTTCTGGAGGGAGAGCAAAAAGCGGTTGAAAAACTTCTTCCGGAACTTTTGCGGCTCATGGAAACGGAAGATGCAGAGGAAGGAGTAAAGTCATTTCTGGAAAAACGTAAAAATGAAGAATCTGATTATAGATAGATTCTTCACATAGTTTATGCTGCGCGAAGCCGAGGCATTCAGAATGACAACATTTCATTCAAATCAAACTAAATTTCTAATTAATTGGAACCTGACTTTAGTAAAACTGGTCAAATATACGTTTAGTTTTCTATGCAGGTCAGCCTGGGCTTACTCTCAGGCTGTTTTTTTAAAAAGAGGTTCTTTTGCTATCAGACGTTTCCATACGTAACCCGATTTTCTCATGGATGATGATGATCGGAATTGTCATCTTTGGCTCCATAGGTTTTAGCCGGATGGGCTTGTCCCAGATGCCGGATGTCGATTTTCCGGTCGTCAATATAACTCTAAATCTTCTCGGCGCAAACGCCCAGGTTATGGAAACGGATGTTGTTGATCCTGTTGAAGAAGTTCTTCTGA